>JAAYFZ010000120.1 GCA_012727965.1 Clostridiaceae bacterium | reverse complement strand
TGACCTAAGCTTCCGGCAGCCAGACCCGCATCTGTGTCGCCCCTCTATTTGACCAGGTATAGTAAGGGACCAGATCGATCATCTGACGCTCAAGCAGCGGCCGTTCATATGAATACAGAGAATCACCGCCAACGCTCCTATAACCGGTGACCGTCAGCTTGATAACTCCAGGCAGCTGCTCATGTTCTGTTTCAGTATAACTGAGATTTCGATCGACGAACAGGTCCAGAACAGCGCCATTATTATCTACACCTTCAGCACAATAGATCAAGGCCCCCCTGGCAAAAGCCGTCCTGCCGGAATTAGCACTGACCTTGTCATTTGTATAAATACGGCGGATGCTCAGGTCGAGGCTTACTATAATTTCATCACCATCCGCAAAAGAACGCTCGATCAAGGCATAACCATTTTCAGTTCTATATTCTATCTGGCTGCCATTAAGAGCGATTTCAGTATGAGCGCTCCATTCGGGCATTCTCACAGCCAGAGTCATCGGGGCACTCTTATTATCTGCTTCGAAACGATAGCTAACCTTGCCGCCATAAGGCTGCTCGGAATCTACGATTATTTTTGCTCCATGCGAGGCCCTCAAATCAAGCTTACCATCTATGAAGAGATGTGAATAAACTGTAGTATCCTTCACACTCCAGGCATATTTGCCAAGTGAAGATAAGAGACGTGCGACATTGGGTGGACAGCAGGCACAGGCAAACCATTTCGGCCGCACAGGCAGAGCATGAAGATGGGACTTGGCCACTCCTGATATGCCAGGTACAGACTCCAGAGGATTGACATAGAAGAAGCGCGTACCATCAAGCTGCATGTCGGCCAGCACTGTATTATAGAGTGCCCGCTCCATGACATCGGCATATTTGCTGTTAAGTTCAAGTTCAAGCATCTGTCGGGCGAAGAATATCAGCGCGATCGAGGCACAACCCTCGGCATAAGCGGTATCATTCGGCAGATGCCATGAACTGGAAAAAGCCTCGCCCTCATAAACTGAACCTATGGCACCAGTAACATACATTTTTCTCTCGGTGATATTGTGCCAAAGTGTCTGACAAGCCTGCTTCAAGCTCTCATCTCCAGTAACCAGAGCCGCGTCAGCCATGCCAGTATACAAATAGGCAGCACGCACCGCATGACCTACCGCCTCAGTCTGCTCCCTGACCGGCAGATGAACCTGTGTATATGCCTTGTCTTGAGCGTCGGCGCCCCAGACAGTCCAGGGATTTTTTTGTCTCTCCTTGACGAAATAGTCACTATCAAGACCGCGCTCATCAATGAAATGAACAGCCAGCTCCAGATCCTCTTGTCTCTCGGCAAAATGATAGAGCCGCATCAGTGCCAGTTCTATTTCAGGGTGACCGGGAACACCGGCGATTCCTTGTGTCACGAAATAATCATAAATATGATCAACAAACTTCAAAGTAATATCGAGTATTCGTTTTTTGCCTGTGATGTCTGCATAAGCGACCGCAGCCTCGATCAGGTGGCCGGCACAATAGAGCTCATGTCCCTCCTGGAGATTTACCCAGCGTTTGTCAGGTTCTTTGACCGTGAAATAGGTGTTGATATAACCATCGGGATGCTGAGCACTGCCGAGCATTTCTACGATTTCATCACAATGGGCTTCAAGTTCAGGATCAGGATAATGATGCAGTGAATAAGCCGCAGCCTCTAGCCATTTGTAAATATCACTATCCTGGAAGACCATGCCATAGAATTCTTCATCGACCTTGCCTTCACGGAGCATCTGCGCTGCCGCCCGGAAATTTTCGATCGCATGGCTCTTCTCCGCTCCTTCGACCTGATCATGAAGCACACGCTCCTGATAAGGTATGACGACGTCTTTTGCCAGTTTTTGATAATGACCGAGGAAACCATCTGTGAGTTGAAATTTCTTCATGAGATCTGTCATAGTAAAAATCCTCCACTTGATATATGGTGTGCTATTCCGATTATTTG
>JAAYFZ010000119.1 GCA_012727965.1 Clostridiaceae bacterium | reverse complement strand
GTTCGGGCCGGGACACTTCATAATACCGGCGCTCTTTATGATTCTGATAGCTGTAGCAGCTGGCAGAAAACTGCTCGACCGCGAGAGGAGTGAACTGATATGAGCCTCTGGCAAAATATAGTTTTCTTCTCGGTTATGGCTCTTGTGACGGCTCTTACAAGATTTCTGCCTTTTCTGCTGTTTCCAGACGGCAGCAAGACGCCTGGTTTTGTTCGATATCTTGGCCGGGTTTTGCCATACCCTGTAATAGGTATGCTGGTTGTTTACTGTTTGAAGGATGTTGATATCATCAGTCGTCCGCATGGTTTGCCAGAAGCGGCAGCAATTATCGTAATTGCTTTGATTCACACCTGGAAGCGTAATGCCCTTTTAAGTATAGGTGTGGGGACAATAGTCTATATGATAATGATTCAGCTGCTTGCTGGTTGAAGCGCTATGAATCGGGAGGATCTCTATGCATGGGTTTTTAGATCAGAAAACAGTTTCCGAAAGGATTGAAAAACTGCTTTCAGTAGTCAGAGCTGCCGATAATGACTTCGACACAATTTTGATTGTTGATAAAGTCAATCAATACTATTTCACAGGTACGATGCAGGACGCGATATTGGTGATTAGATCAGATGGTTCGTACGGCTATTATGTCAGACGCAGCTACCAAAGAGCGCTTGCTGAATCAAAACTCGGCAATATTCATCCAATGAATAGCTACCGTGATCTTCTTAAGTACCTGCCTGCTGATCTTGGCAATGTTCTGCTTGAAGCTTCAATTATGCCTCTTGCAATGCTTCAGCGTCTCCAGCGGGTGTTCAGTTTCGGCAAAATTGATTCTGTCGAGAACTATATCATGAAACTGCGGATGATCAAGGATTCTGAAGAGCTCGCGTTGATCAGTGCGGCGGGGGAAGCACATAACAGACTTCTTAGGGAAGTTGTGCCTGCTCTGATGCGTGAAGGTATGTCTGAGGCTGAGTTAATGGCTGATGTTTATGCGGCGATGATCAAAAACGGCCACCACGGAGTTTCAAGATTTGGTATGTTTCAGCTTGATATGGTGGCTGGTCAGCTTGGGTTCGGCGAGAACGCTCTCTATCCTACCTGTTTCGATGGACCTGGCGGCATGCTGGGCATGAGTGCTGCCGTGCCTGCGGTCGGCAGCAGAGATCGCCTGCTTAAGCGTGGAGATCTTGTTTTTCTTGACATAGCATTCGGTATCGATGGCTATCATAGCGATAAGACGCAGGTTTATAGTTTTGGCGCCGCACCTGCGGATGATATCGTCTCAATGCATCGTGCCTGTATGGATATACTCGACCGGGTATCTGACAGGCTTAGACCAGGTGAGATTCCGGCAGAAATATATGCTGACATAATGAGCGACCTGCCACCACTGTTGTCAGAAAATTTTATGGGCATGGGAGCAGCACAGGTTAAATTCCTTGGGCATGGCGTAGGTTTGCAAATAGATGAGCCGCCGGTTCTGGCAATGGGCTTCAGCGAGCCGCTGACTGAAAACATGGTGATAGCTGTAGAGCCTAAGCGGGGAGTAGCTGGCATCG
>JAAYFZ010000118.1 GCA_012727965.1 Clostridiaceae bacterium | reverse complement strand
CGCTCAGAAGCTGGCTGCTGACTGTTCCGATCTGGTGCAAGGATCGATCGATGGAGTGCATGCTTTTGTCCACCCTTATGGCTGCAGCCAGATGGGGGAAGATCATGAGCAGACACGCAGGATTCTAGCTGATCTGGTTAAGCATCCGAATGCTGGCGGTGTATTGGTTCTGGGCCTGGGTTGTGAGAATAATACGATGGAGCAGTTTAAGCAGGAACTGGGGATAGATCAGCCCGATTGGGATGAGAAGAGGGTCAGGTTTCTGGTTAGCCAGGAGGTCGAGGACGAATACGCGGAGAGCCGCAGACTGCTCGACGAACTTGCCGAAAATGCATCTAACGCCAGACGCGAGCAGGTATCGGTTGACAAGCTGATAATCGGAATGAAATGCGGTGGCTCTGATGGTTTATCAGGTATTACCGCCAATCCGGCTGTCGGTAGATTTTCGGATCTTCTGGTCGCTGCCGGAGGCACTAGTATCCTGACCGAGGTTCCCGAAATGTTCGGAGCTGAGGAGATGCTGATGAATCGCTGCGAAACCAAGGGCGTATTCGACGCTACAGTCAAAATGATCGAGGATTTCAAGGAGTATTTCGTAGCCCATGGTCAGACTGTGTACGAAAATCCGTCGCCGGGAAATAAGGATGGCGGTATTTCAACACTTGAGGATAAGAGCTGCGGTTGTGTTCAGAAGGGCGGTACAGCTCCGGTTCACGACGTGATTGACTACGGCGGTCGTGTCAGGCGAACTGGTCTCAATCTGTTGTCGGGTCCGGGAAATGACCTGGTGTCAACTACGGCTCTGACAGCAGCCGGCGCTCAGATAATTCTCTTTACTACAGGACGCGGTACGCCTTTTGGAGCGCCTGCACCGACTATCAAGATCAGCTCAAACAGCGAGCTCTTCAATAAGAAGGGTAACTGGATCGATTTCAATGCCGGCTCTGTTGTAGAGGGTGAGTCGCTCGACGCTGTCGGCACAAGGCTATATGAATATGTGCTTGAGGTTGCCAACGGCTCTAAGACCAGAAATGAGCAAAATGGCTTCCGCGAGATTGCGATCTTCAAGGATGGTGTAACTCTCTAAATGACGGTAAAAGTTGACTGGCTTGAGAGCGGATGTTTAGAATGTGTCTTAAGATATTTTCGAAAAAACAGGACCATGAACGTTATATGCCGTTCTGGTCCTGTTTGCTATTTTTTATAGATATCGCTTCAATGGCCGATATCAAGTTCCTTCCAGAGTTCTTCGATTGGTCGGCTATGTTTACCGCTTTCTTCATATTCTTTGTATGCTGCATTGTAAACAGCGATATCAGACTTCTCTTCGATTTTTTCGAATTGAGCCCTCTCTTCTTCTGTTAATTTTGATAAGAAAGACATAACATCACCCCTGTTTAATACATTGTACTTATCAATAGAATCCTGTCAACTTAAGGATTCCTATCCCTCAATCAAACACCATAAGCGCGGTATCGTAACAGAATGTCAGCCGACATATTCGGGACCGTTATAGACCGCAGTCTGAACATTTGAGTATTGGACAGTGAAGCCAT
>JAAYFZ010000117.1 GCA_012727965.1 Clostridiaceae bacterium | reverse complement strand
TTGGCTACAGAAATGAACATTATATTTTTTTTGGCAGATGCAGTGCCAGACTGGATGATGCAGCTGGTTTTCTAACTGCCAGAATTTCCGCTCTCCTGATGATAATCGCTGCAGCACTGTTGAAATATCCGACAGACAGAGCCTGGCGGATATTTCGCCGCGACCGCTTCAATCACTTAAGTCCAA
This sequence comes from Clostridiaceae bacterium, assembly GCA_012727965.1. Classification (GTDB taxonomy): domain Bacteria; phylum Bacillota; class Clostridia; order Saccharofermentanales; family UBA5734; genus JAAYFZ01. The sequence goes on along the minus strand of JAAYFZ010000117.1, from coordinate 1,376 downwards.
ACAGCGCTCAGACAGAATCTGTTTGTGCCGGAGCACTGGGCATCCAACTTGGAGGCAGTCATTACTATGGCGGTCAACTGATTGAGAAACCGACCATAGGCGATGAAATCCGAAAGGCAGAACCACAGGATATAACCCGTACGCAGCAGCTTATGCTTCTGACCTCGATTCTATCTCTGATAGTTTTCTGGCCTTTGAGCATTTTACTGCAGTTGTTGATAGCAGCAATTATGGGTGCTTTCTAAATAACGGAGGATGACAAGTTAATGAAACAGCAGAGTCATGATAATGTCAAAAATTTCAGCCGACCAGCCACAACGGGCTCGCACGGCGGTGATATTTATAGTGCTGAAAATAATCTCGGTATTGATCGTTCAAAACTATTGGATTTCTCTGCTAATATAATGCCGACCGAAATCGACGAAAATATCAAGAGCGCCATCTGTGCCGCAATCGATAATTGCCGCTACTATCCTGATCCATTACAGCGCAGGCTGAGGCAGGCGCTGGCTGCGCACCACGATCTTGAACCAGACCAGATCGTTTGCGGCAACGGTGCGGCTGATCTGATATTCCGGACCGTTCATGCGCTCAGGCCGTCCAGAGCCTATTTACCTGTACCCAGTTTTTCCGAGTATGAAAGAGCACTGCATGAGAGCGGCTGCGAAATTAAGCATTGGCTGCTTAACACAGCTACTGGTTTCCGAATCGATGATAATATGCTTAACTGGCTTCGCGAAATGGAAAGTGAATCGACTAAATCGTCAACAGACAAAAACAACGAGAGCGGCTGCAGGATGCTCATTCTCTGTCAACCCAACAATCCTACAGGTCTGCTGATCGAGCGCGATATCCTGGCAAAAGTCATCGACCTCTGCGCCGAGCTGAGTATATATTTGTTTATAGATGAATGTTTTCTTGATTTTCTTGGTCCTGTCAGGGGTGCATCATACAGTAGTATGGTCAGGCTGAAAAAACCTTATCGAGAAGAACTAAAATTAATACTGCTGCGTTCAATGACTAAGTATTACTCGCTTCCTGGATTGAGAGCAGGGTATATTTGCACATCATCGGAACTAGCAGGACTTATCATTGCTTCAGGACAGCCCTGGTCTGTAAGCACGCTCACAGAAGCTGCGGTTCTGGCGATTCTTAGCAGAGAACGCAGGTCTCAGCTTGAACTTGCTGATCAGGTCGAGTTATGGCTGTCACAAGAGCGGCCAATGCTTGAACAGGCGCTTCGAGATCGTGGTTTTATTGTTTTTCCAGGCGCAGCCAACTTCATTTTTTTCAGAGCTCAAAACTGTCCGGACCTTGCTGACCAACTTATGCAGAAGGGTATTATTATCCGAAGCTGCGCAGATTATGTAGGTCTT
>JAAYFZ010000116.1 GCA_012727965.1 Clostridiaceae bacterium | reverse complement strand
TATATATAATCGCTTTTTTGCCGACTATGGTCAAGGAAAAATGGTAGAATAATAATCAGAAAATTACTATTCTGTCAGAACATAGGTTGCAGGCATGGCCGCAGAGAGAAGTATATGTGTTTATGAACAGAGGACAGACACCAATTGATAGTTCATTGTCTAGATGGAAGACAGCGAAAAACATTGGTAAGATAAGGCGAACAGTACTGCCATGGTCGCTTATTTTATTGTGGCTGGTTATTGTTATTTTACCGTTTTTGTTATCCGGCAATGGTCTGCGTATTAAGGCAGAATCAATCGACTGGCTTAATGATGACTGGCGAACATCATCAGATACTATTGTGACATTGCCTGCACATATTGGGGGAAGCAGCAACACAGTTTTGTCTATATCCAGGAGGCTGCCAGAGGACTTCACCAAGGAGCAGACAGTTTGTCTGCGGTCTTCACTGCAGAGTCTGACAGTAAGGCTTGATGGCCAGGAAATTTATCACTATGATACAACTGCCGGCAGCCAGGGACGCAGACCGCCTACTACTGCCTGGCATATTTTGCGTCTGCCTAAAAATAGTGATGACAGTCTGCTTGAACTTGAGCTCGCATCACCTTATGAGAATATGGCAGGTTATATCAATCCGGTTTTTTACGGCCGCAAAGCAGCGATACTTTATTATCTTGCAGAACAATATGGGCTTGGTCTCTTGACGACTTTTTTAATTTTCCTTACTGGTATCATAATGCTGCTGATGGCACTGCTGTTACGTGATATCAAAGATAACAGCCTGGTATATATAGGCTTTTTCTCATTATTCACATCTATCTGGCTATTTTGTGAATCCCGGTTGCCTCAGTTTTTCATCGGCAATACATTTTTTTTGGGCTCAGCAGCTTTTCTGGCACTAACTGCCATTCCTATACCGCTGCTTCTGTATATACATGAGAACATTACGAGTCACTGGAAGAAGGTCTATCGACTTCTGTGCTTCTGGTTCCTATTTCTTTTTGCTGCGAATCTATTACTGCAGCTTACCGGCATCGCTGATTTCTATGAACTTCTCTGGATAACACATATTTCACTGCTTATGACTGCTGTTTTTATGGCGGGTTCGCTTACCTTCGAGTATAAATACTATGATAATCCGGAGGTCTTGCCTTTTGCCAAATCGATATTTTTGATGGTGGCCTTTTTCATCGCAGAACTGATAGCCTTCTATTTTGGCGATTTTTATCCGACCTCGACTTTTATCAGGATAGGTATTGTTTTGTTTATTGTATCTCTTGGTATTCATACACTTAAGCGTCTGCGCAAGGCTATTGATAATAGCCGCAAGGCCAGCATTATGGAGAAATTAGCCTATATCGATATACTTACAGGTGCGTTAAACCGCACAGCCTATGACCGTGATCTTGAAGGACTTGATCCTGAAGCTGAAAAAGTTGTAATTGCGATCCTTGATGTTAATGATCTTAAAATCATAAATGACCGGTATGGCCATTCAGCCGGGGATGAAACGATCAGGCTGGCTTACAAATGTATAAACGAGGCTTATGGCGATTATGGCAGCTGCTATCGTATTGGCGGTGATGAATTTGCCTGTATTATCAGAGGAGAATCGGTTGATGATTTTCCGCAGCGTCTGGAGCTGTTCCGAAGACTTGTTGAGGAAACCTCAGCCGAAACGGAATATCAATTCGGTGTTGCTATCGGTTATGCACATTCTGAATATGAGAATCACCAGGATATTATGAGCTTCTTATCGCATGCAGATGCTATGATGTATAC
>JAAYFZ010000115.1 GCA_012727965.1 Clostridiaceae bacterium | reverse complement strand
TATTTCTTCCCGATCGTGATCAGCGGTACTGCACTTGGTCTGATGTTTAACCTGATCTTCCTTTATAACGGCGGCATGCTTAATCAACTGCTGATGAAGCTCGGCCTGATCGTCGATTTCATTGACTGGAAGGATGAGAAGCATTTTCTCTTAACAATGCTTCTGCCTGTAATCTGGCAGTATGTGGGCTTCTATTTCGTAATCATGGTGACCGGGCTCGGCAATATTTCATCAGAGATATATGAAGCGGCCTCACTTGACGGTGCGGATGGTTGGAGAACCACCTGGTATATATCACTGCCGCTTCTGCGGAATGTACTCTTCACCTGTTTAATTTTGGCAATAACCGGCGCGCTCAAGGTATTTGACCTGCCTTGGGTCATGATGGGCCAGGGTATACCGATGGACAGATCCTGGCTGACCGGAACCTATATGTACAATCAAACCTTCATACGCGCGGACGTAGATTATGGCTCAGCTATAGCCGTTGTCATAGTTGTACTAGGCGTTGTGCTCTCGCAGCTGGCAAACAATCTGTTCAAAGAGAAGGATTATTAGTTCATCTGCTACTTAAGACTATGAGGAGACTGTTATGACTGAGCAGCAATTTATAAACGAAGCTCTGGGACTAGACAGAGACGGAGCCCGTCGCAGAAGTAAATACAGACCGTCTCAGGGCATCATCTATCTGATTCTGACTTGCTGGGGCTTGACGACACTCTATCCTTTTTTCTGGGTAATAATAAACTCTTTTCGCGAAAAAGGCTTGATCAGATCAGATTCGTTCTCGATTCCCTGGCCGGGACGGGCTGGGTTTACCCTCGACAATTACCTGTTGGCTTTTGAACGGGCTGATTTTAAAAACGCCTATGCCAACAGCATATTCATATCGGCGGCTGTTACGCTGGCGGTAATACTGCTGGCAGGTCTGGCTGCCTATGGCATGGTGCGTTATCGCTTCCGTGGGCGCAGAATACTGCATATGCTGATCCTGGCGAGTATGATGTTTCCAGTGTTTTCGACAATTATTCCGGTTTTCCGGCTGCAGGTCGGTTGGGGACTGGCAAGCACTGGCAACAGGCTGTTGTCACTTATTTCAGTCATACTGCCGCAGATAGCCGGGAACATTTCTTTTGCCATTATAGTATTGATGGGATTCATCCGCAGTGTCCCGCTTGATCTCGAGGAATCAGCCTTCATCGATGGCGCTAATATCTTCCAGATCTTCGGCAAGATCATACTGCCGGTAGCCAGGCCGTCTTTTGCCACTGTGGCCATCTTCACATTTCTCTGGTCCTACAATGATCTCTTCACACAGACCTTCTTCCTGCGCTATCCTAAGGAGAAGACGATCACGCTGCTCCTAAATGAGATCAGCTCCCAGGCAGGCGTGAACTATGGACTGATGGCCTCTTCGGTCGTTCTGGTTGTAGTACCGGTACTTCTGGTTTACATTGTATTGCAGAAGAACATAATAAGAGGCATGACAGTTGGCGCGGTCAAGGGATAAAATGGAAACAAGCATCCTGGCACAAGCCGGGTTGCTGGAGCATATCATTGCAATTGGAGGCGTATATGTATCGGGTAGTGCTGATAGATGATGAGGCGATCATCGTAGAAGGGCTTAAGAAGCTGGTCGACTGGACCGGTTTCGATTGTGAGGTCATCGCCTCGGCTCATGATGCGGCTTCTGGTCGGCAGGCCATCATCGATAATGATCCGCATATCGTTTTTACCGATATCCGCATGCCTGATCAGGATGGACTTAGCATGCTAGCGGGCTTAAGAAGTGAGTTCCCCGAACTGCTTGTAACGGTACTGACTGGCTATCGCGATTTTTCTTATGCGCAGGAGGCTGTCCGTCTCGGTGTTCACAGGCTTCTGCTTAAGCCTTCAAGAATGGATGAGATCAACGAAGCGATGAGCAG
>JAAYFZ010000114.1 GCA_012727965.1 Clostridiaceae bacterium | reverse complement strand
GCTGGTATCTGTTATGCTTCACGTCTTAATGCTGCTGCCATCTCTGGCGGAACGGGCATGGAAATGGATGTCATCGCTTCCGCTATCATCGGTGGTACATCAACTCTCGGTGGTGAAGGCACGATCATCGGCGCTATCATCGGTGCACTGGTCATGGCCAGTCTCGATAATGGTATGTCGCTGTATGGCCTTGGTTCCTTCGAACAGTATCTGGTAAAAGGTACAGTGCTTCTGTTAGCAGTCTGGGTCGATATCGCAACCAGAAAGAAAGGCTAATTAGTTGATCTGATAATGCTGCGTTCACTGTAAGGTGAAAAGCACGGCGCTGTTGTATTATTTTCTTGTCAGAATGCTAGTTTGTACAAATTATAATCAGCGCTTGCCCAATTTAAGTATGACAGTATTATTAGTATAATGAATGTGTAATAGGCCTCTAATGGTCTGTTCCAAGCTCCCCTTAAGCAGAGAGAAGACCTGAGATGCGGATCTGTTCCATCCGTACAGGGTCTTTTCTCGTTGGAGGTAAATATGTGTGGACGTTATTATATCGGAAGTGAAGAAGATCAGCAGGAAATCAGAGAGATTTTGACTGAGCTGAATCGTAGATACCACGATCGACCTGTCCTGAACCAGCTTGCTAGTGGTGAGATATTTCCGACACAAAATGCACCAGTAATCGTTCATGACCCTGAGCAGCATGAAGTAAGAGCTGCCATCATGAGCTGGGGATTTCCCGCGCCCGGTGCTAAACGACAGAGCATTATTAATGCCCGCTGTGAAACAGCTGACAGCAAGCCCATGTTCAGAAAAGCAGTTGAACAAGGTCGATTGATCGTTCCGGCGACTGCATATTTCGAATGGCAGAAGCATGATGATGGCAGTAAAACCAAGCAGCGGATCAGTCCCGCAGATGGCGAAATGCTTCGCATGGCAGGCCTTTGGCGCGTGTTTACTGATCCTCATGGTGATAGACTGATCAGCTTCGTGATCATAACCAGACCAGCAAATGACTCCCTGGCATATATACATGATCGCATGCCTCTGATCCTCAATCAGACTGAATCAGCAGCATGGCTTGAAGATTCGGATTATGCAAGACAGCTTCTCACAAACCCGCCTGATCCCGATTTGGCTGCAGTTGCTGTTATCTGAGCAATTTTATGATATTATGACAGTCGGATGTCTAACAAGGACAGCCGTTGTTTTTCATAAAAATCAAGGAGTGTCAGGGTATGTCATCTAGGCTTGATAAGTTAAAGCAAGACATTCGACCGCGTAAGATCATAAAAGAGCAGCGTTACTTGCTGTTGTCCTTTTTCATCCCTTTTTTCATATTGCTTCTCGCATATGCAACACGCGGAATATTTCCGTTCGGCAATCGCAATCTGCTGACGATCGATCTGTATCATCAGTATGCGCCTTTTATTGCTGAGCTGCGGAGCAAGATTCTAAGTGCAGAGGGTATATTCTATAGCTGGTCTGCAGGGCTTGGGACGAATTTTTATGCTTTGTTCGCATATTATCTGGCAAGTCCGCTTAATTTTCTGACTATCTTATTCCCGGTATCGGCGTTGTCAGAAGCTATTTTATTTTTGACATTGATAAAAGTAGGACTCGCAGGTGCCTGCTTCTATATTTTCATCAGAGGAACCTATGGCAGGCAAGGTCATTATGCGACGGCTTTTGCCATTATGTATGCGTTATCTGCTTATGTGCTGTCATACTCCTGGAATATTATGTGGTTGGACGGAATCTATCTGCTGCCACTGATCATGCTTGGTCTCGTACATATGTTAAGAGACAATCGCTATCTTCTATATTGCATAAGTTTAGCCCTGATGATCGCAAGTAATTACTATATCGCCTTTTTTGTTTGTTTATTTACAGTATTGTATTTCCCTGTTCTGCTGCTGCGTTATCAGTCGGTGCGCAGCTTCGGCAGTATGGTCCGCAAAATATTTCAATTCGCTCTATGTTCTCTGATGGCTGGTGGCTTGGCCAGCGTGCTGCTGCTGCCAACTTACTTTTCCTTGAAGCTGACATCAGCTGCCGGTGATAAGTTCCCGTCGGCTGTTACGCATTATTATGATCTGTTTGATTATATAGGTCAGCACCTGATGCTGCCTGCTCCAACCATTCGTGATGGTATGCCTAATATGTATGCGGGTCTGCTGATCTTGATTTTGCTGCCTGTATATTTCTTCTCGTCAAGAATTTCGCTGAGAGATAAGTTGGGACATATTGCACTTATTCTGTTTATGATTCTCAGCTTCAATATCAATATCCTGAATTTTATCTGGCATGGCATGCATTTTCCAAATCAGCTGCCATATAGAAATTCTTTTGTCTATATATTTTTGATGCTGGCCATGCTCTATCCAGCTACGGCCTTTATCCGGGAAATCAAGGGCAGGTTTCTGGGGGCTATCTGTCTTGGACTGATGATCATTACACTTCTTGGTCAGAAGCTTAATGAT
>JAAYFZ010000015.1 GCA_012727965.1 Clostridiaceae bacterium | reverse complement strand
CTCATAATCATCAGCAGGCGGGAAATCTCTGCCGGCACGCAGATAGAACTCATCTCCTGCATAAACAGTACGACGTCCCTTATCAGCCAGATGATGCTCCTGCCATTTATTCACAGTTTCAACGACCGCATCCGCCTCAGATTCAGAAAACACTCTAACTGGGAAAAGTCGATTCTCTTCACGATATCTGGTAACGCCAACGGGCACCATCGCAATACTGAGAATATTATCCCCTAGTGCTGCCAGATCTGTCAGCGTCTGCTCCAGGACCACGCCATCATTGACACCCGGTACAAGTACAAGTTGACAGTTCAGGGCTATGCCCGCAGCAGCCAGTTTCTGCAGCCTCGGATAGAGCTCCCCGGCATGTTTGTTGCGCATCATTCGCATACGCACCACAGGATCGGTCGCATGTACAGAAATATTCATTGGTGAAAATCTGTAGGATATAAGCCTGTCAAGTTCCTGATCATCGAGATTTGTCAGCGTTACATAATTACCATGCAAAAAAGACATGCGCATATCATCATCCTTGAAATAGAGAGTTTTACGCATCCCTGCCGGCAATTGATCGATGAAACAGAAAATACAGCGATTATGACAACTGGTACAATCATCAAGCAAAGGATTATCAAACACAAGTCCGAGATCCTCGTCTTCATCTTTTTCCAGCTCATATTCGATTTTACTGCCATCGGCCTTTTCTATCAGCAAGAGCAGCTCTTCATTTAGCTGCCTAACCTGATAGTCAAAAATATCCAGCACTGGCTGACCATCGATACTAATCAGGCGGTCACCAGGCAGGATATCCAGCTCTTGTGCCAGACTGCCGGTTTTCACCTGGCTGATGATCTGTCCCTTTTTGGCTGACATATTTGACTCCTTGAATACGGCTCCGTAAAAAAATGGAAAGCAGCGAGTATGATAGAATCATTCCCGCTGCGTCAACGATCCTTTGTCAAGCGACAGTAATGCCCGAGCCGATCAGGCCTCAGAAGTCTTGACGATCTCTCTGCCCTTATAATAGCCACAAGCCTTACATACCTTATGACCCAGTTTCAACGTATGACACTGCGGGCATTCAACCAGTCCAGGTACACTCAGTTTCCAGTTGGATCTGTGACGTGCTGTTCTGGCCTTGGACCATTTACGTTTAGGATTTGCCATTCCTCTACACCTCCATCATGTCCGCAGAACATCCTCATCGTCCTGCAGCAGTTTACTCAATTTTGCGAATGGTGACTCTGCATCAGGCTCTGCCTGACAATTGCATGATTCCTCATTCAAATCTCTGCCGCATACCGGGCAAAACCCCGGACATGCATCCCGACACAGTAGCTGGACGGGTGTATTCAACAGCAGATTATCTCTGATGGCCTGATCTATATCGATCGAGTGGCCAGCATAGCCATAAAACTCACCGGACTCATCCATCTCTGTAGAACCGGTTGACCGACGATACTGCTCATCGATCGAAATCTCGTATTCCTGCCTGGCTGATCGCAAGCATCTGTCGCAAATGCCAGTCCTGACAACCCTTAGGATGCCAGTCAGTTGGAATACTTCGTTTTCTATGTTCAACATTATGCCTTCGAATCTGATACTCTCAAACCGACAATTCTCGTCTTCATGAACCAGCAGCTCATCTGCATCGATCACGAAGTCCAGAGGCATCGACCCTCCTGGCATTCTGGCTAGTGAAAGCACATCTACTCTCATATCATACCTCCACAGACGCGAACAATATTATCTATCAGAATCATTGATATGTCAACTGCTCTGCTGTCTGTTTTTAATATTTTGTGCAAATGACACCGTCTTATGAACCACTCTTCATTCGCAGAGCCTTAACAGTCAGGTTGAGCCTTGTATTCACAGGCTCCTGCTGATTGAAATCTATCGTGTAGCCAAGATGAACAGATCCACCTCTTCTTGACAGAGAATTCTCAACCAGACTGGTGTATATACCAACATCGAGATCACCATAGGGAGTTTCCATTCTGGTGATATGTCTGGCACCGGCATTGAAGGTCAACTTCATGCCATGAGTCCCCTGTCTAAGCAGTGTCACAACACCATCATCGCCTACACGCATGGTCGTACGAGTACCTTCCATCCCTGTGGCTTCACTCTCATCATATACGATAAACCAGGCCTTCTCGCGGTGAAACAAGTTACCCTCAGTAGTCAATTTGACTGCCTCAGGCTTCTCTTCGCCGCTCCATTGCTGGCCTTCAATTGTAATCAGAACATTTGGTTCCATTTATAAATCCCCTCTTGCGCAACAAAACGCAGCCTTATCCTAGTAATTTTCTATCTCTACATGCCCGGCAGCTTTGATCCTCTGTTCGAGAAAAGTACTGCCCAGCTGCTGGAAATGTGAAGCACTGTCACTTGTGAAAAACTGATGCCAGCCTTCAGTCGTCTGCTGATTGAGAAGATCAGCTCTCTGCAGCTGCTGTCTGACCTGCTCGGCGACTGATCTGCCGGCATTGATGAGTTTGACCTCTGGACCCATGACAGAACTGATTGCCTGAGTCAGCAGAGGATAATGCGTACATCCAAGTACCAATGTATCGACATTATCCTTAATCAAAGGTTCCAGGTAGATACTTGCGACTGATCTGACAATATCATTGTTCCACCAGCCCTCTTCCGCCAATCCCACAAACAACGGGCAAGCCTGCTGACTGATCCTCAGCGGGCGTCCGCTCACTCTGGTCAAAGCCTGCGCATAGACACCACTCTGTACTGTACCTCTGGTACCGATAACACCGACACGTTGGCTTGACGTCGCCGCTATGGCGGCCTGGGCGCCTGGTGAAATTACTTCGATCACAGGCACGCCTGCCATCGCTTTGACCTCATTATATGCCTGTGCACTTGCTGTATTGCAGGCAATAACTATCATTTTTACACCTTGCTCCAGCAGGAAGCGCGTATTCTGCTGCGAGTATCTTCTGACCGTATCTCCGGACTTGCTGCCATAAGGCGTCCTGCCGCTGTCGCCGAAATAAACAGTGTTCTCATGAGGAAGCAGCTTAACAATCTCTTTGAGAACAGTCAGTCCACCCAAACCAGAATCAAATATTCCAATCGCTTTTTCGGACATGGGATTAGTATAACTCTCCTGTTCTGAGATCTCAGCCAAATTAAAATTGTTCATATCAGCTCCTGCCGTTTCTCAGTATCGTATTCAGCAACCGCCAATTCACAAAGTTCACTTGTCAATTGCTCAATAGGCTTACCAGACTTGGCAAAAGCCTGCGGAAATACGCTTATTGCTGTAAATCCGGGCATCGTATTGATTTCATTGATATATATATCGCCTGCCGCAGTCAAGAAAAAATCTATGCGTGACAAGCCTCTGCAGCCGAGAGCTGTCCAGGCCTTGACTGCATAATCTCTGATTCGGCTCTCCTGTTCCGGCTCAAGTGGGGCTGGCAGTATAACGCTAGCGCCATCATCGCTGAAATATTTGGTCTCATAGTCATAATAATCAACATGGTCGGCAGTAGCAACCTCGCCGATAACTGCTGTTTCAGGCACTTCATTGCCCATGACAGCTACTTCGACCTCTCTTGCTTTGACAAATTCCTCAACTAGCACGATCGTATCAAACAAGGCTGTATAATCAAGAGCAGATTCCAACTCCTCACGATTGCTGGCTCTTTTTGCACCAACAGATGATCCACCTTGATTAGGCTTGAGAAAACAAGGATACCCAAGTTCATTTTCAATCATGGCGATAATCTCAGCTCTGCGTGTCTTGAGGTCCGACCTGTTAACAGCAATGTGACGGCACTGAGGTATGCCAGCACTTGCGAAAACGATCTTGCTGTGGCATTTGTCCATTCCGGCGGCCGAAGCCAGCACATGACAGCCAACATAAGGTATGCCGCTAAGCTGAAGCAATCCCTGCAATGCCCCATCCTCACAGTTGATACCATGAACCGCCGGGAAAATACAATCAGGAAGTTTACCAGCCAGAGCCACGATCCAGTCTCTTACAGATCGAGGCATCGAGATCATGATATTCTTCTGACTTGCAGCTTCTTCCCAGGTTCCTTCAAGGATTTTCTCATCATCCCCTTGATAAGGCAACCATTCTCCGTTTCTAGTAATACCAACTGTAATAACCTCTATATTTGCACCTTTTAAGCCTTTTATAACATTATATGCAGATCTGCCAGAGATCAGATGCTCTGTCGATACACCGCCAAAAATTACCATAACAGTCTTGACTGACATACTATCACCTCTTAAATCAGTTTATATCTTTACAAGTTTATATCATCATCTGACAGCGGTCAATCCTTGCTCTTAGGCTGATATGCTTGTAAGGACAGCGATGCTCTGAGATAATCATTAGCAGCAGGATGATTTGATAAGACTGCAGCAGAGGAGAGCATACTGATGCCGATCAAACAGAGCTGGCTCGTGCCGCCAAATACCGAAGGACAGACCATGATTAGCTTCATAAGGTCTATGAACCCCGCTCTGGACAAGGGCCATATACTTAAGGCCGCAAAAAACAAGGACATCAGAATAAATGGCCAGCGTATTAGAACCGATATGCCTGTTGCATCAGGTGATGAGATAGTCTGTTTCTGGCCGGATAATCTGGCAGACCGTCTGATCGAAGCATCTGCTGAATCAAAAGCTTCGCCTAAGCTCGATCGCTACTATCAGATTGTCTACAGTGATGAAGATCTGATCGTTATCAATAAAGCTCCTGGCATCTCAGTTCATTCAGACAGACATAGTCAGGCAGGTGAACCAGATTTGCTGACTATGATCAGAAACAGCATGCAGGACAGTAGGATCGAGCTCTGTCATCGCCTTGACCGCAACACCTCCGGCCTACTATTACTCGCTCGCACACAAGCTGTCCATGCCCTCCTGACAGCACTTATACGTGAGCATTCGATCCGCAAGCTTTATCAGTGCCTGGCAAAAGGCCTGCCTCCTGATGCTTCCGACGATGCAAACTGGCATCAGATAACCGGCTGGCTGGAAAAAGACGCCGACGCCGGCAATGTATATATTCATGAGAAACGTCAGCCTGGCGACAAAAAAATAACAACGCGCTACAGGCTGATTCGCCACTGGCCAGACCTGGGTCCGGATGGCTCCGGTATTTCACATTTGGAAGTCGAACTGGTTACTGGCAGGACTCATCAGATCAGGGCTCATCTGGCGGCTGTCGGCTGCCCGCTGCTCGGAGATGGAAAATATGGCAGGAACAGTTTTAACCAGAGCTTCCATGATAGCCGCGGACGCACGATCAAGCGCCAGCAGCTTACAGCTTCTAGTATCACCCTGCCAGATCTGCAGACGCTGAAAGAGGCCGCTGCAGGCATCAGAGAACATAAATATACGGAAGCTCTGCTGGCAAAACTCGCCGACAGAAGCTTCCGTATTGAACCCGATTTTGATATCAGGCTTTGATAATAATCTCAGTTTCTAAAAATCAATAAGCTTTGCCCCAGATGACTTCTTTGACCGCTGGCTTGCCGCAGCATACACAGGTGTCGGCAACTTTTACCTGATCAAAAGGCAAACAACGTGAGGTTGCGCCTAGTTCTTCTTTGATCATAAGCTCGCAGGCAAGATCTCCGCACCACATCGCTCTGACAAAACCTGGTTTTTCAGCTATCAGCTCTGACATCGTCTGCCAGTCTGAAGCATCATAGATTCGGCTATTAAGGCTCTCAAGCGCACGCTGATAGAGACCTTCATGGATCTCATCAAGCAGTGTCTGCACTGATTCTGTTAAACCATCGAGTGACAAAACGATTTTTTCGCCATTGTCACGGCGTACAGCAACACATTGATTCTGCTCAAGATCACGTGGTCCAAGCTCGATTCTCAGCGGAACACCTTTCATCTCATACTCACTGAACTTCCATCCAGGCATCTTATCTGAATCATCAAGCTTGACGCGGAACTGTTTAGCCAGCTCGGCCTTCATTTCCTTTGCCTTCTCAAGTACTCCTGCTTTATGAGCTGCGATCGGTACGATAACTGTCTGTATAGGAGCAATCCTCGGAGGCAGTACCAGACCGCTGTCATCGCCATGAACCATGATGATGGCGCCGATCGATCTGGTCGACAATCCCCATGATGTCTGATGCACGTACTGCAGCTGATTATTCTTATCACTGTATTGAATCTCGAAGGCTTTTGCGAAACCGTCACCAAAATAATGAGAGGTTGCAGACTGCAGAGCCTTGCCGTCATGCATCATCGCCTCAACTGTATATGTATCAACAGCCCCGGCAAATTTCTCTTTTTCAGTTTTCTGACCCTTGACTACTGGTATTGCCAGATAATCGCGATAGAAATCAGCATATACATTGAGCATACGGATCGTTTCTTCAACGGCTTCCTGCGCTGTGGCATGTGCAGTATGACCCTCTTGCCAGTAGAACTCAGTCGAACGCAGGAATGGGCGTGTCGTCTTCTCCCAGCGTACTACTGATACCCATTGATTATAGAGCTTAGGCAAATCGCGCCATGACTGGATAATCTGAGAATAATGATCGCAGAACAGTGTTTCAGAGGTGGGTCTGATACATAAACGTTCAGCCAGCTTCTCGCTGCCGCCATGGGTAACCCAGGCAACCTCGGGAGCGAAGCCCTCGACATGATCTTTTTCCTTCTGCAGCAGGCTCTCAGGAATAAACATTGGCATTGCTACATTTTCATGACCGGTATCCTTAAACATCTGATCGAGATTTTTCTGGATATTTTCCCAGATAGCGAAGCCATACGGTCGCAGGATCATACAGCCTTTGACAGATGAATAGTCGATCAGCTCAGATTTGAGCACGACATCTGTGTACCACTGTGTGAAATCCTGGTCCATCGCTGTGATGGCCTCAACTCTTTTCTCTTTACCTGCCATTATCCTATTCTCCTAACATTTTCTGGTCTGGTAGATCAGATTTTGAAGCCGACTACCTTGGCTGTTTCCTGTGCGATCGCAAGCTCTTCATTTGTCGGCACGACCAGTACCTTAACAGATGAATCATCTGTAGATATCTCAGCCTCGCGGCCTTTTACTGCAGAATTCTTGTACGGATCGATCTGGATGCCCATATAATCCAGACCTTCACAGGCACCTCTTCTGATATCATATGTATTCTCACCGATGCCAGCAGTAAATATGACTGCGTCTATTCCACCTAGAGCAGCCGAATAAGCACCTATATATTTGCGGCATTGGTATTTAAACATATCCAGAGCCAATGATGCTCTCTTATTACCCTCTCCAGCTGCAGCATAGAGATCACGGAAATCGCTGCTTACACCAGATATGCCCATGACTCCTGATTTTTTATTGAGCAGATCGTCAATACCCTTGGCATCGAGTTTCTCTTTGTTCATCAGGAAGGTTACGATCGCAGGATCGATATCACCAGATCTTGTACCCATACAGATACCGGCCAAAGGTGTCAGACCCATCGATGTATCAATACATTTTCCATATTTGATGGCGGCTATCGATGAACCATTGCCCAGATGGCATGTTATCAGCTTAAGCTTCTCAAGCGGCTTGTTCAACATCTCTGCAGCTCTCTTGGCCACATAACCATGTGAAGTGCCATGGAAACCATATCTACGTACGCCATGCTTCTCATAAATTTCATAAGGCAAAGCGTACATATATGCTTTTGACGGCATCGTCTGATGAAAAGCTGTATCAAATACAGCAACCTGAGGTACGCTTGGCATTGCCTCTTCACAAGCTTCGATGCCTGTCATATTGGGGGGATTATGCAGAGGGGCCAGATCGTAGACGCCTTTGATAGCCTTCTTGACTTCTGGTGTGATCAGCGCAGATGACGAGAAGCTCTCGCCGCCATGAACAACTCTGTGGCCTACAGCATCGATCTCATCCATGCTCTTAATGACACCATTGTCTTCAGAGGTCAGAACCTTCAGTACGGCTTCTACCGCAACCTTATGATTCGGCAGTTCAAAATTAAGCGTTACAGGGTCTCTATCCATACCCATATGCTTAACAAAAGCATTCGGCAGACCGATACGTTCAGCTCCGCCCTTTGCAACGACCTGACCTGTACTGACCTTCAGCAGCTGATACTTAAGCGATGAGCTGCCGGCATTTATAACAAGAACTATCATTTTACAGTTATACCTCCTGAGCCTGAACGGCAGTAATGGCAGCTACACCGACTATGTCGTCAGCGCTGCAGCCACGTGAGAGATCATTGACAGGACGGGCAATCCCCTGAGTTATCGGACCATAGGCCTCGGCTTTTGCCAGTCTCTGAACAAGTTTATAACCGATATTTCCTGAATCGAGATTCGGGAAAACAAGTACATTAGCTTTGCCGGCAACAGGGCTGTTTGGGGCCTTGCTTCTGCCGACTTCCGGTACGATAGCCGCGTCAAGCTGCAATTCTCCATCGAGGTTGAGCTGCGGGGCCTTTTCCTTGGCAAGTCTTGTAGCCTCAATAACCTTCGCGGTCAGATGGCTATTGGCACTGCCATGGCTCGAGTAGCTGAGCATCGCAACATTTGCTTCTTCTCCGACAAGCTGTTTGAAGCTTTTTGCTGAAGAAATAGCGATTTCTGAGAGCTGATCCTCGTTAGGGTCCTCGACGAGGCCACTGTCAGCAAACAGGAATGTGCCATTTGCACCGAACTCACAATCGGGTACGATCATCATGAAGAAGGCTGATACCAGCTTGGTACCAGGAGCGGTCTTCAGTATTTGAAGTGCTGGTCTGAGTGTATTGGATGTACTGTTGACAGCACCGGCCACCATGCCGTCTGCCTGATGCTGTTTAACCATCATAACGCCGTAAAACAGTGGATTAAGCATAGTCTCCTTAGCTTTTTCCATTGTCATGCCCTTGGCCTTGCGCATCTCATAAAAAGCTTCGACAAAACTGTCATAATCCGCACTCTTGGCCGGATCTATGATCACAGCGCCGGATATATCCCATTCTGGTGCAACAGCTTCAATCTTTTCCTTGTCACCGATCAGAACAACATCTGCAATGCCTCTTTGCATGATCTTGGAGCAGGCCTCAATAGATCTTGGATCATAGCTCTCTGGAAGTACGATCGTTTTCTTGTCATTGCGTGCCTTCTCGATGATCGAATCAATGAATCCCATGTGGTTTTACCTCTTTTCCTCTGATAAATAAAATCTTCTTCAACGCAAATTTCCCGCTGTCTGTCGACTTGCGGGAAACCTTGCTCCTTTTCAACGTCCATTAGTATATACAATATTCTCTGGATGTTCAAGATTATTTAGTTTTTGCTCATCGGGATTTTGCGTTAGCCAGTAGGCAAAAATTGCCAGACCTGCACTGATGAAAAAATCTCCCGGACTTACCATATACCAGCCGAAACTCCAAACTGGCAGCCAATCGCCAAGCCGTATCAGAACAGTATCAGCAGAAGCAAGTGTATAATGACTGGCTGCTGCTATTCTATCTAGAGGTACATTTTTCAGAGCATCAATTTTGTCAGTAAGAAGCAAAGAAATCGGCATCTGACCTTGGTTTGCTATTATTACAAGCGCATTAGCTGCCGATCCCGCTGCTATTAGGTAGAGACTTACTTTTGCCTTCAGTTCAATATTGGCAGAAGCATTGACCAGCAGGAAGCTGATTACCAGAATATATTGTGCTGTTGCCACAACTGTTCGTAAAACATCGGTCGCTGCTTCAGAACCTGCAATTTTTTCTACAAGGCCAAATACGACGACCGCCTCACATATGAATGACAAAAACAACACTGGAATAATTCTTAATTGATGTGAAGCCAGATTGCGTAGTTTGCCGCCCCGCAAAAATCCGATCAGAAGACCGGCAATCGCGGCTGTATGGATCATACCTTCAAGGCCTCCAGTCTTCCCTGCTGTTGCCTTCTGCGCAAAGCTCTGATCAAAGCCTCTACCACTTCAGGCGAAAACTGTGTACCGCTGCATCTATATAGCTCTTCGATCGCCAACTCAAGCGGCATGGCAGATCGGTAGGCTCTATCAGAAGTCATAGCATCGAAGGAATCAGCAACGCACAATATCTGTGTCTCCAGCAGCCGGCTCTCCTCAAGAGCATTAGCAGGGTAGCCGCTGCCATCGTAACCGACATGATGTGCACGAATCATTTTAACTTCTCTATGGAGAAAAGCTATGTTGCCGAGCATCTGTGCACCAATTTCAGGATGCCTCTTAATTGTACTCATCTCATCATCTGTCAGTCGGTCACGCTTATTAAGGATTGCTTCCGGTATACCGATCTTGCCGATGTCATGGAGCAAAGATGCATAATAGAGGCTTCTCGTTCTGTCCCTGGATAGATTGAGTTCCTCACAGATCCAGGAACAATATGTGCTGACTCGCTGTGAATGACCATTTGTATAATCATCCTTAGCCTCAAGCGCTGATGAGAAGGCATTTATAGTATCGACATATCCCTTTTTGATTGAAGAGAAACCTACATAGACATAACGCAGCAACATAAAGGG
>JAAYFZ010000113.1 GCA_012727965.1 Clostridiaceae bacterium | reverse complement strand
TGTTTGAATCATATGTTTATTGTAGCGCTTAACACGGCATCAGGCAATAGAGCTTGGTATTTTAGTCGTGTTTGGGCGACTGTGAAACCAATTTGACGCCTTTTGTTACGGCTGAAACGGCGTCGGCTCGATTCTGGAGAAAAGTAGCATCGATACTAGCAAAAAGCTCGCCTTTTCGCGTTACAACATAAGCAGCTGGAAGTTGATTGAGCGCATAGGCGATAACATCGAGACGACACTTATCACAGCGGCACATTTCAACTTCTGCCATATACCTGTCAGTAAGCTCAGATACGATGTCTTCATTGCTGTTTTTTAAATGATACATAGTTGACCTCCTTTTGGGTATGGAAATTATGCTCCAATGACGATTATATATCATTTCCAATCATAAAAAAACAGTAAATCATTATATACATGCCAGGGCTACTATATGTCATAATTAAGGATGTCTATAGCTAGCACGAGTGAGGAGCTGATATTTATGACAAATGATAATTCAACGGCCGCTGCTAACAATAATGATGATGCAGAGAAAAAGATAGAGAATGAATATGCCAGAGATCAATATGTGCTTATGCAATATTTTGAATGGTATCTACCGGCTGACGGCAATCACTGGAACAGGCTTAGAGAGGATGCGCAGCATCTAAACGATATTGGTGTGTCAGGCGTCTGGATTCCCCCATGCTGCAAAGGAACTTCAGCAGACGATGTTGGTTATGGCGTGTATGATCTCTTCGATCTTGGTGAGTTCGAT
The DNA here is from genome assembly GCA_012727965.1 of Clostridiaceae bacterium. GTDB lineage: Bacteria > Bacillota > Clostridia > Saccharofermentanales > UBA5734 > JAAYFZ01. The sequence goes on along the minus strand of JAAYFZ010000113.1, from coordinate 1,223 downwards.
CAGAATGGCAGTGTGCGTACAAAATACGGGACACGTGAACAGCTTCAGGATTCCGTTCATAAGCTTCATGAGCTTGGTCTGAAGGTCTACGCTGACGTTGTACTCAATCACAAAGCAGGTGCTGATAGCACAGAAAAAATTCTGGTGGTTGAGGTCGACCCGGAAAACCGGTCGGAGGAAACAAGTGAGCCCTTTGAAATAGAGGCCTGGACCCGTTTCGACTTCCCTGGTCGTGGAGATAAATATTCTGATTTCAAATGGTGCTGGCACCATTTCACCGCAACTGATTATGATGCATCTAGTAATCGCACATCTGTCTTCAAAATAATTGGCGAGCACAAGGACTGGGCAGAAAATGTTGATGAAGAGTTTGGCAATTATGATTATCTCATGTTTGCGGATGTCGACTACCATCATCCGGAGGTCATCGAAGAAACTATCAAATGGGGCCGCTGGCTGATCGATCAGCTCGGACTAGATGGCATGCGTCTGGATGCTGTCAAACATATTAACGAAGATTTTGTTGAAGAATTTGTAAGAGCGATGCGAGAGCATGCTGGCTCAGATTTCTATGCTGTCGGTGAATATTGGAAGAATGATACAGAGAGACTTGCACAGTATTTAAGCAACACAGATCATCAATTGGCATTGTTCGATGTCGCCTTGCATTTCAATTTCTATGAAGCGGCGCAGCAGGGGCGTGATTATGACCTGCGTAATATTTTTGAAAATACTCTTGTCAAGAGTAACCCGATGAACGTCGCAACCTTCGTCGATAATCATGATTCTCAGCTGGGACAATCTCTCGAGTCATGGGTGGGCGAATGGTTCAAACCACTGGCCTATGCCTTGATTCTGTTGCGTGAGGATGGCTATCCCTGTCTCTTCTATGGAGATTATTATGGAACCGGCGGTGACAAGCCTTTTGCCGGTATCAGAGAAGTGCTGGATATTTTACTAAGAGCCAGAAGAGAATATGCTTATGGCGAGCAGATCGATTATTTCGATCATGCGAATGTAGTTGCCTGGCAGCGTATGGGCATCGATGAGCGGCCGGAATCTGGCCTGGTCACGGTTATCAGCAACGGTGAGGAAGGTCATAAACATATCAGCTTCGGACCACAGCGAGCGGGTACTGTTTGGTATGATATGACCGGTAATTCAGACGAAGAGATCACTCTCGACGAACAAGGTGCTGCTGATTTTTATGTCAATGGCGGCTC
>JAAYFZ010000112.1 GCA_012727965.1 Clostridiaceae bacterium | reverse complement strand
GGAATGAAAATGATACCTGGGTTCATTTTCAATGTGGTCCTCTTGGAGCAGGTCACGGACATGCGGACAAACAGCATGTCAGTCTATTAAGCCGCGGCGAGAATGTTTTGACAGATGCAGGCCGCTACTCTTATGTCTTCGGACCAGATAGAGTTCAGTTCAAAGAGCTTCGTGCGCATAATACGATCATGGCAGATGGACATGACCTCTATGTCTGTAAGGACAGCTGGGAAGTCAGCCGGCTGACAAGAGCCGTTAATCTTCGTTTCTATAGTGACAACAAATATGCCTATACAGAGGGTGGACACCTTGGCTATCTTGGTTTACCGGACGGTATCTTCATAAATAGACGAGTCATATTCTTAAAACCTGACATCATAATTCTGGCTGACGAATTCTATAGCTCGGGCAGTCACGACTACAATCAGTTCTTCCACTTCAGCAATGAAGGTAAACTCAATCAAAACAGCCTATCAAGCTGGACTTATTCCGGGGAGAGTGTGTCAGCACAAATACAGTTTATTAGTCAGAATATTGAGTCATCTGCATTTGACAGCAGAATATCCTATCATTACAACAGCTTTGAGCCGTCAAATGCCGTCGAAACCAAATTCTCGATTCAGGGCTGCGGCTGTGCTTATACCGTAATTGGACTTAGTGATGCTAATGCTAAGTTTGACCTGGATGTAAATAAACTCGAAGTTAAGTCTAATTTCAAAGATATAACCTTCACAGATAAACAGATCGAAGCTCTTGAAGTGAAATTAGGTAGTCAACACTATGTTGTTGTAGTTGCCCATGAAGAATATGCCAGTCCAACTGACACGTTCCTGGCTGGCAATTGCTATGGCTTCGGCAATGCGGTGGTCTTTGACCGTTCAGAGAATGAATTTGAAACGGGCACAGTACTAATCTGGTAATGATAAGAATTATTTGAGTCGCAGAAGCTTATCTGCACATAGGTACGAAAGGAGAAAAATAAATGGACATTCGCTATTCAACAGGACCTGAGGATATCAAACGCTATACTACAGAGGAACTTCGTTCTGAGTTTCTTGTCAACGATCTATATAAGGCAAATGAAGTCGTCACTGTGTATAGCCACATTGATAGAGCTGTAGTGCTAGGTATCATGCCAACAAATGAGGATGTGCCCATCGATCGGGGACTTGATGTCTGGAAAAATTTTGGTACTAAGTTTTTCCTTCAGCGCCGCGAAGCAGGTTTCTTCAATATCGGCGGAGCCGGTACCTGCATTGTTGACGGCATTAAATATGAGATGGCCAACAAAGACTGTATTTATATAACACAAGGAACCGAGAATGTTGTCTTCGCCAGTCTAGATGCAGCTGATCCAGCGAAATTCTATGGAGTTTCTTATCCAGCTCACTGCAGCTATGAAACAAAATTCATCTCAATCAATGAAGCAGCAAAAAAGCCACTCGGTGAGCAGAAAGCAGCCAACAAAAGAGTCATCAACCAATTTATTCATCCTAGTGTATTACGCACATGCCAGTTATCAATGGGCTTAACGATCTTAGAACAAGGTAGTGTCTGGAATACTATGCCGGTACATACTCATGAACGCCGTATGGAAGTATACACTTACTTCGATATCGAAGGAGATAATGTCGTTTTTCATCTAATGGGCCAGCCTGATCAAACAAGGCATATTGTAGTCCAAAATGAAGAGGCTGTTCTAAGTCCAAGCTATTCAATTCACGCCGGTTGCGGCACAGGCAGCTATGCTTTTATATGGGCAATGGGCGGCGAGAATCAGGAATTTGATGATATGGACGCTGTAAATACGCGTGATATTCGCTAACAGGTTTGGCTTAAGGAGGCTAGAAAATGACTGACTTATTTTCTCTAAATAACAAAATCGCACTGGTAACCGGTGCTAGTTACGGTATTGGCTTCGCAATTGCCAGTGCTCTGGCAGCACACGGTGCTGTCATAGTATTTAATGATATCAATCAGGAGCTGGTCGACAAAGGTATTACAGCTTATAAGGATGCAGGAATAGAAGCCTACGGTTATGTTTGTGACGTAACTGATGAAGAAGCCGTTCAATCGATGGTTAGTAATATAGAAGCCAAAATTGGCATCATAGATATATTGGTCAATAATGCCGGTATCATCAAACGCATCCCTATGCTTGAGATGAGTGCTGCGGATTTCCGCCTTGTAATAGATGTCGATCTAAATGCACCCTTCATTGTCAGCAAGGCTGTCATTCCAGGCATGATCAAAAAAGGTCATGGCAAAATCATTAATATCTGCAGCATGATGAGTGAACTAGGCCGAGAAACAGTCGCGGGCTATGCAGCGGCAAAAGGCGGCCTGAAGATGCTGACCCGCAACATATGCTCTGAATTCGGCTCGGCCAATATCCAGTGCAACGGTCTCGGTCCAGGCTATATCGAAACACCACAGACAGCACCACTGCGAGAGCATCAGACTGACGGAACACGTCATCCCTTCGATCAATTCATCATCAGCAAAACCCCCGCAGCACGTTGGGGCACTACTGAAGATCTGCAAGGACCCGCGGTATTCCTCGCCTCAAATGCATCAGATTTTGTCAACGGACATATACTTTATGTAGATGGCGGCATACTCGCCTATATCGGCAAGCAGCCTTAAGATTAATGCTACTCTGCCAGCTCTTAATAATGCAGATGCTGGGAGGCAGAGCTGCGTCTAGCTTTTTTAGAACGACCAAACATATAAAATGATATTATCAACAGCAGAATACCAACACTTGCCGCATTATCATTCTCGCCAGTTACAGGCATTTCTGAACCATCGATATCTATAGATTCATCTGACACGGCAGCACTGGTTGAACT
>JAAYFZ010000014.1 GCA_012727965.1 Clostridiaceae bacterium | reverse complement strand
GGCGGCGGCGGTGACGCTGTTATCTCAACCACTGGTCTTGGACTGATCAAACCAGGTCGCGTAGCTGTTACACTTGGAACATCAGGTGTCGTAGCCATGGGTCTTCCTCAGTTCATGGATAATCCGCAAGGTAGTCTGCAGCTCTTCCGCGGCAACAGCCCCGGAACTTTTACCGCTATGGGTGTTACACTGGCTGCAGCAGGTTCATATCACTGGTTCCGTAACGCTCTCGGACAGCATGAAATCGAAAAGGGAAAAGAGCTCGGCAAGAGCGCCTTCTATCTGCTCGATCAGCTGGCAAAAGAGACAAATGCCGGTGCGGACGGATTGATTTATCTTCCTTATCTTACTGGTGAGCGTTGTCCTTTAAATGATCCAACGGCAAAAGGCGGCTTCATTGGACTGACATCACAACATAACAAAGGACATTTTGCCAGAGCCGTACTTGAGGGTGTAGCATATTCTCTGCGTCAGGTTTATGATCTGATCGCTGAAGGTATGGGCGATACACTTCAGGGTTCAGGTGAGGTCGTTCTGGCCGGCGGCGGTGCATCCAGCCCGCTCTGGCGTCAAATCTTCGCTGATCTGTTCCAGATGCCTGTACGTACAGTCTATGGCTCAGCCGAAGGTGGGTCATTTGGTGCTGCTCTGGTTGCCGGTGTTGCAACTGGGGTCTGGCCGGATCTGGCAGCTACGGTGCCTCTGATCAGACCTGAAAGTGAAACTCTGCCCAATCCAGATAATAAGGCTGTTTATGAGAAAATGTATCAGCGTTATGTCAAGATGTATGGTGCTCTGAAATGGAGCTTCGAGGACTGAGAATTTTAGTTCAGGGATCATTGTGATCGCTTAATATCACAAACTTTTTTATAACAGATGAAACATTATCATTATGTCAATTTAGCGTAAGGGCGTCGGGCAGCAGTTGTTGTCAGACGCTCTTTTTTTGTATCTGTTTTTGCTCCTGAACAGTCAATGTATCCAGAAGCCGTAATTAACTAATCATGATATAATCTAGGATAGCAGTTTATATCGGCTCGGCATGCCTTATAACCACGTGCTTATCATGCCGCCGGCTGCTTTGATTATTTGCAGGAGGACATTCGCATGACAGTTAAATTCAGTAATATCAGTGGTGAAGAGCTTTATAGCTGGACTGGCAGTACAGATCAGTATTTCAGTATTCGCAGGCTGATCCTGGCAGATGGGCCAGCTGCAGGAATGAACCTGATCGAGGTTATTACTGCTGGTGGTATTAGAGCACTTATTAATGAGAGTCGTGCCCTTGATATCTATGAACTGCATTATCGTGGGGTTAATCTGGGATTTCAGTCGAAAAATGGATTGGCTGGCCCGGTAAGCAACTGGGTAACGCCGGGTGAATTCGCAAGAACATGGCCAGCTGGATTTCTAGCTACTTGTGGACTAAGAAATACCGGACCTGATACCGAAGCTGCAGATGGCTATCATCCGCTGCATGGCAGGATAGGGCAGACTGCGGCTGAGCGCGTCGGTATAACAGTTGATGAAGATAAGATGCAGCTTATAATTACAGGATATATTAGAGAATCAGCTTTGTTCGGACATCATCTGGTGATGGAACGAACGATTGCTTTTGATCTCAAGGGCGCAAAAATTTCTTATTCAGACAAAATCATCAATCATGCGGCAGAAGCTGAACCAGTATTTCTGCTGTATCATATTAATTTTGGCTTCCCGTTTCTCTCGCCGGCACTAGAATGTAACTATCCGGAAGGTGATGTTTTGCCGAGAACAGATGAAGCTGCTGTCAACCTTGCAGAGCATACAAAAATCATTGCTCCTGTCGATGGCAAGCCAGAGCAGGTATTCTTCCATATGCCGGTTGGAGTTGATGTTTCGGTCGATGCAGCGTTGCCTCTGGATCGTTATCCTCAGGCAGGAAGCGCGTCCGATGAGGCTCAGGTCAAATTGCTGAACCGCGAACTGGGCATAGCTGCCGCTATGTCCTGGAAATGGTCAGAACTGCCTGTGCTGTCTCAGTGGAAATCTATGAAGGCTGGTGACTATGCTCTGGGCATCGAACCTGGCAACACACTTATAAGAGGACGAAAAACTGAACTTGAGCTTGACTCTGTGCCGTTAGTTGCCGGTCATAGCAGTATAACAAAAGGCTTCGTCCTGGATTGTGAGACCTTAGTGGAATGAGTAGAGAATTCGATGTTTGTATTATCGGCGGCGGAGTTACTGGCTGTGCTATAGCCAGAGAGCTTACAAGGTATCAGCTTACGATTGCTATTTTGGAAAAACAGAGCGATGTAGCAGAAGGAACGACCAAGGCAAATAGTGCGATCGTACACTCTGGTTACGATGCCAAACCAGGATCTCTGAAGGCTAAGTACAATGTGGCCGGAAGCAAGATTTTCGAACAATGGTGTCATGAACTAGATGTCGCCTACAAGAGAAACGGATCTCTGGTCCTGGCTTTTTCCGAAGATGATCTGCCGGCACTCGAGCAGCTGCTGGAGCGTGGTCAGCAAAATGGTGTCACTGGTCTAAGTATTCTTGATCGTGATCAGCTGCAGGCCAGAGAGCCATCAGTTTCGCCTGATGCGGTTTATGCATTATTGGCAGAAACCGGCGCTATCTGCAGTCCCTACGACCTGACGATCCGCCTGGCTGAGCATGCTGTTGTTAATGGCGCCGAATTGTTCACTGACTGCAAGGTCAATCTGGTAGAAAAAGCCGGCTCAGGCTTCAGTTTGCAAACAGATAAGGGCAGTTTCAGCTGCCGAACTGTTGTTAACGCAGCTGGTGTTTATGCCGATGAGATCAATAATCAGATTAGCGAAGATAAATTTGCCATAACACCGCGCCGCGGACAATACTGGATGCTCGACAAGGCCTGTGGACCTGTATTTTCTTCAACTGTTTTTCAGCTGCCGACCAAACTTGGAAAAGGCGTGCTGGTTACACCAACTGTCGAGGGTACTATTATTCTCGGGCCTACGGCTGAAGATATCTCCGACAAGGACGATGTTGATACTACGGCAGAGGAGCTGGATAAGATTCTTGTTAAAGCAAGCCGCAGCTGGCCCAATATCCCACGCAACTGCTTCATTACGGCTTTTGCCGGTATCAGAGCTCATTGTGACCGCGACGATTTTATTGTTGGCGAGTCACGAGATGTTACAGGCTATTATCTGGCAGCTGGTATAGAATCACCAGGTCTGACTGCTGCTCCAGCCATAGCAGTTGAGTTGGCGGAGTTGATCGTTGAGAGGCTTGATGCCAGGCTGGCAGGTGATTTCAGACAGGCACCGCCGGCGATCATATCGTTTAGGGAGAGCAGCAATGAAGAACGCAGACGATTGATCTCGGAGGACCCTGCATATGGCAGACTGATCTGTAGATGTGAGCAAGTCAGTGAGGCTGAAATCAGGTCATCTATCAGAAGGCCAGCCGGTGCGCGTACTGTCGATGCTGTCAAGCGAAGGACCAGAGCCGGAATGGGTCGTTGTCAGGGCGGTTTCTGCCTGCCTTCTGTTATCAGGATACTCTCTGAAGAGCTTGGTCTGGAACCAACAGAAATTACGAAATTCGGCAAGGATTCGAAAGTTCTAACCGGCTGGCTGGGAGGTGATCAAAAATGAATTTTGAAGACAAAAAATCTTCGGTCATTGACATGATCATCATCGGTGCTGGTCCGGCTGGGCTGGCTGCCGCCGCAGCCGCTTATGATGCCGGTTGCCGCAGTCTCATAGTATTGGAGCGAGACAGCAGCCCCGGAGGAATTTTACAGCAATGTATTCATAACGGTTTTGGTCTGCATTATTTCCGCGAAGAGCTTACCGGCCCCGAATATGCCGCCAGATTCATCGCCGAAGCGAATGAGAGGAAGCTTGATATCCGCTGTAATACGATGGTAACTGAGTTGGCTGCAGATCGTGAAGGTCTACATATGATCACCGCTGTTAGTCCTGAACAGGGTCTGATCATATTGAAGGCAAAATCCGTTATTCTGGCTATGGGCTGCCGCGAGCGGCCACGTGGTGCTATAGGTATCCCAGGCAGTCGCTGTGCTGGCATTATGACTACAGGTACAGCTCAGAGACTGGTCAATCGTGAAGGCCTCCTGCCGGGTCGCAGGATCGTTATACTCGGTTCAGGTGATATAGGCTTGATCATGGCCAGACGTATGACCTATGAAGGAGCTGAGGTTCTGGCTTGTGTTGAGATCATGCCATATTCCAGCGGCTTGACCAGAAATGTAGTGCAATGTCTGCAGGATTATGATATTCCACTGATGCTTAGTCATACCGTAATTAATATTGAAGGCAAGGAGCGCCTGAATGCAGTCACGATCGCTGCTGTCGAGCAGAAGAGCAGAAAACCAATACCTGGCAGCGAAAAGAGACTTGAATGTGACACGCTGCTGCTATCTGTTGGTCTGATACCGGAAAATGAGCTTTCACGTCAGATTGGTGTTGCCATCGATAATGTAACTCAGGGTCCATGTGTAGACCAGGAGATGAATACCGGGATAGCGGGAGTGTTTGCCTGCGGCAATGTTCTGCATGTCCATGATCTCGTTGACCATGTAAGTACTGAAGCAGAACGAGCTGGCAGAGCTGCCTGGAATTATGTGCAAACCGGTATGAAAAAAGTAACCG
>JAAYFZ010000013.1 GCA_012727965.1 Clostridiaceae bacterium | reverse complement strand
TGCCAATATAAATCCTGATCTGTCAGCTGTGCAGATCGTCTGGAACTATGTCGGCGAGCTTATTTTCAACCTTCTTGTCCTGGTTGGTGCGGTCAAAATGAGTGATCGAGTTATTCGAGAAATGATGGGTCTATAAGAGACATTCCAAAAGTATAACGAGGTAATTATGGAAGTAAAAGTACCAAAAGAAATCCGCGATTATCAGGAGAGTATTTATTTCGGACTGTCAGCCAGGCAGTTCGTTTTTTCTCTTCTGGCAATAGCTGTCGCGGTCATTACATATTTCTCTTTGCGCAGTGTATTGGGCACAGAAACAGTCAGCTGGCTCTGCGTCCTTATGGCCGCGCCTTTTGCCGCGATCGGCTTCTTCAGATATAACGGCATGCCTTTCGAACGATTAGTTGTGGTCTGGATCAGATCAGCGGTATTGATACCAAGTCAGCTGAAATACAAATCTGAGAACCTGTTCGAACAAGCAGTAAAACATAAGAAAGGAAACGATAAACACAATGCGATTTCTTAAGAAGATTATGAGCCAGGACAAAGAGCGTTTCACAGTGCCGCGGTCAGCTCAGCAAATGATCCCGATCGATCGGATCTGGCCGGATGGCATCTTTCAGATCGGCAGTAAGTTCAGCAAGAGCTGGAAGATTACGGATATTAACTACGCGGTCGCATCCGAAGAGAATCAGGTAGATATGTTCATGGGCTACAGTGCGCTGCTAAACAGTCTTGACGCCAGCGCTTCTGCTAAAATCACGATCTGCAACCGCAGGCTGAACATCGCCGATTTCAGAAGCTCGATCCTCATCCCCGACAAGCAGGATGGGCTCAACCGTTTCCGTAAGGAATACAATGATATGCTGCTGGCAAAAGCCGTCAGCTCCAATAACAACATGGTAAAAGACAAGTACATTACGATTACTGTCTCTAGGAAAACAGTTGAGGATTCACGCGTCTTCTTCAGTCGTGTCGGCAGTGAGCTGCAGCATCATCTGGCGCGCATTTCATCGTCGCTTATAGAGCTCGATGCAGCTGAGAGACTTAGGATACTACATGATTATTTTCGAGTCGGAGAGGAAGTCTTTTACCAGTTTAACTATCGTGATACGATGCGGCGCGGCCACAGTTTTAAGGATTATGTTTGCCCGGACAGTTTTGAGGTTAATAAGGATCATATCGTGATCGGTAATCGCTATTCCAGATCGATTTTTCTCAGGGAATATGGCACTTATATCAAGGACGATATGATCACTGAGATGAGCGAGCTGGCACAAAATCTTGTACTCTCAATCGATATTCTGCCGGTGCCGACGGATGAGGCTGTGAAGCTGGTGCAGAATAAGCTGCTGGGAGTGGAGACGAATATAACCAACTGGCAACGCAAGCAAAATGAGAACAGTAACTTCTCTGCTGTTGTACCGTTTCAGCATGAACAGGCCAGAAATGAGGCGAAAGAGTTTCTTGACGATCTGACATCACGCGATCAGCGGATGTTTATGGTGACAGTTACCCTGACACACTCGGCTGAGACAAAAGAACAGCTCGATAACGACACTGAAAGTCTATTGTCTGTCGCAAGAACGAGATTTTGTCAGTTCGGTGTGCTCAACTGGCAGCAGCGTGAAGGAATGAATACTTCTTTGCCGTATGGACTTAACAGCATATATGCCAAACGAACCATGACGACTGAGAGTACGGCGGTATTGAT
>JAAYFZ010000111.1 GCA_012727965.1 Clostridiaceae bacterium | reverse complement strand
CTCTATAGCCTCAGTGAGGAAATTCTTGTGAATTCTCTCAATATGACCCTCGTCAGCCAGTCTAGCCAGATCGGGGTCTATTGGCATGCTGCCGAGATAAGGTATACCGAAATCTGCTGCAATCTGTGCCGTATGGCTCTCACCGAAAAGGGCGATTTCTTTGCCGCAGTGCGGACACACAGTATGGCTCATATTCTCAACAAGACCGATGATAGGGATATCCATCATTTTCGCCATATTGATTGCCTTCTTAACAATCATTGAGACCAGCTCCTGCGGCGAAGCTACGATTATTATACCGTCCAGCGGCAACGACTGAAATACTGTAAGTGGAACATCACCGGTTCCAGGCGGCATATCCAAAAACATGAAGTCCAAATCGCCCCAGATAACTTCATTCCAGAACTGCTTGATAACATTTCCGAGGATCGGACCACGCCAGATGACAGGAGCATCAGGTGAGTCAAGCAGAAGATTGATTGACATCAGCTGTATATCACTATGTGTCCTGACTGGAAACATTCCCTGGTCGGTTGCTTTTGGCGTGAACTCTTCTGCTCCAAAAAGCTTCGGCATCGAGGGTCCGGTAATATCAGCGTCCATAACGCCGATCCTATACTTACCGGTCCTTTGCATGTAAACAGCGAGAAGCGCTGTAACCATCGATTTACCTACACCGCCCTTACCGCTGAGAACTGCTACTGTCCGCTTGATTTGATTCAGCGGATGATTCTCTGCCAGCATGCTCTGGTGTTCAGCGTTACTATTTTGTTGACTCATTCTTCATTATCTCCTTCTGAAGTTTATTCCATAGGCTCTCGGCAGCAGCTGTATAGCTTACCACACCAGCCTGTACAGGCGTCATACTATTCTGAAGCGCTTTCATGATCGCGGGGTCGAAAGGGATTTTAGCCACCACCGGAACGTCTTCAGCCTTGCATAGCTGCTCGATCGACTGCGTGATCATTTCATCAAGATCATATTTATTAATGCATACAAAAGCCGGTATCTTAAAATGCTTCGCCACGTCCAGTACCCGTCTAAGATCATGTCTGCCCGATTTGGTAGGTTCACAAACTGCGACAACAGCATCTGTACCGGTTATCGATGCGATAACGACACAGCCGATACCAGGTGACCCATCTATCAGAGTCCACTCCTCCGGAGCATTTTTGTCAAATAATCTTTTCCTGACCTCTGTTACCAGCTTGCCTGAGCCATCTGCTCCTGTATATAAACTGGCTGTAGCAAATTTGCCATATCCAGTTTGTTGGAGATCAGTAGTACCTATTACTGTATCGATCAAATCGATGGCCTCGCTTGGGCAGACAACCGTACAGGCTGCACAGCCTTCACAACTAAGTGTCTCTACAATGTGGTCCAGACTGATAGCATCGAAACGGCAGGTCTGCCGGCAAAGATCGCAGTGTATACATTTATCCTGATCGATCAGCGCTTTTTTACTGCCAAAGTATGGCTGAGGATTTTGCTGTTCATCAGCCACCAGTAAATGAAGATTTG
>JAAYFZ010000110.1 GCA_012727965.1 Clostridiaceae bacterium | reverse complement strand
TTGCGAGTATCCTCACCGAGGAAGCCATGTGCCGAGAGTGTGCCTGGCAGCATATTGGCCTGAATAATTTCTAATTCCGGACTCTGTTTCATGCTCTACCTCCTCAGAACTTATCATAGAAGATCTTATCTTCAGGAATACTCTTCTTGGTCAAAACATTTATACAGGCATTGATCATACCTGGACTGCCGCAGAGGTAGCCCTCCATATCACTGCCATCTCCAATGAATCTATCGACAACCTCAGTGATAAGACCTGTTTCGCCTTCCCATTCATCCTCAGGGGCTGGCTTGGAAAGAGCAGGGATAAAATTGAAATTATCATGTTTTGCTGCCAGATCGTTGAAGTAATCAAGCCTATATAGATCTCTCTTGGTGACAGCCCCGAAGAAGAAATTCATCTTGAGATCGATGCCTTTTTCCAAGACATCAAGAATAATTGACTGTATAGGGGCGAGGCCTGAGCCACCGGCGATCATAACCAGCTCACTGCAATTGCCGCGCAGGAAGAAGTCGCCGTAGGGGCCACTGATCTTGACTTTGTCACCTTCTTTTAACTGGGTATGTGCATAAGTCGTACAGATTCCATCTGGAACCTGGCGGATTATTAGCTCAACTGCTTTGTTGTCAGAAGGGACATTGGCGATCGAATAAGCACGATATACGCTTTCCTTGATCTTGTCATAAGGCTTGGTATAAAACTGCATATACTGACCGGCCTTGAAGCTTACAGTATCGCCCTCAGGCAGCTTAAGACGGAAGCCGATGATATCATGGGTGAGCTGCTCCATTTTTTCGATCTTAGTTTCATACTCGCGGATATTAAACAGCTCTTCTGGAATTAGAATGCGAAGATTAGTTTTTATTTTTACCTGACAAGCCAGACGGAAATTATCATTACGCTCCTGTTCCTCCAGGTATGGCTCCTCAGTCGGCAGCAGCGGACCGGCGCCTTCCAGCACCTGAACCTTGCAGAGACCGCAAGTTGCTTTGCCGCCGCAGGCTGAAGGGATAAATATCTTCTGGCCGGCCAGCGTGGACAGCAGCGATGATCCGCCGTCAACAGTCAGCTTCTTATCACCATTATTGATATCGATCTCGCACTCTCCGTAATTATTGAAGAAGTACTCAGCTACGATTATGATCAGGGCCAAGACCACCGAAATGACCGTAACACTTAAAACTGTTGTCAGTATTTCCATAGTGATTGCTCCCTTCTGTCAGGTGATCGTGAAAATGCCGGAGAAGCCAATGAAGGCCAATGCCATGATTCCAGTTATGATAAAGGCAATACCAGGGCCTTCAAGACCTTTTGGCAGTTTAGTTTTGGCCATCTGCTCACGAATCGCTGCCAGAGCACTGATTGCCAGCCACCAGCCGAGTCCGCTGCCCAGACCGAAGAGCACTGACTGCAGGAAATTGTAATCCCTGATGACCATGAAGAGCGTCGTTCCGAGGATCGCGCAGTTGACGGTGATCAGAGGCAGGAATATGCCCAGTTTGACATGCAGATCAGGCAGAAGTCTGTCCATTGCCATTTCGATGATCTGAACTGACGCTGCGATAATGATGATGAACAGAATGTATTGCAGATATTCCAGACCAAGCGGGACAATTAGCAGCTTGTAAATGCCGAAATTGAGAATAGTTGTAAATACCATGACCAGAGTGACCGATTTGCCGAGGCTGGACGCTGTCTTGTATTCTCCTGATATGGAGATATAGGAACACATGCCCAGGAAGTTCGACAGAATCATATTGCTGGTCAGTATTGAGGCAAAAAATATAATTAACGGATTGATTCCATCTGTAAACATATTAGTAGCTCCTCTCCTGACTTATCATTACTTCTTGCTCTTGCCGGGTGCGAATATATTC
>JAAYFZ010000109.1 GCA_012727965.1 Clostridiaceae bacterium | reverse complement strand
CTGCTGCAGCTTACCGGCATCGCTGATTTCTATGAACTTCTCTGGATAACGCACATTTCACTGCTTGTGACTGCTGTTTTCATGGCAGCATCGCTTACCTTCGAGTATAAATATTATGATAACCCTGAGGTCTTGCCTTTTGCCAAATCGATATTTTTGATGGTGGCCTTTTTCATCGCAGAACTGATAGCCTTCTATTTTGGCGATTTTTATCCTACCTCGACTTTTATCAGGATAGGTATTGTTTTGTTTATTGTATCTCTTGGTATTCATACACTAAAGCGTCTGCGTAAGGCTATTGATAACAGCCGCAAGGCCAGCATTATGGAGAAATTAGCCTATATCGATATTCTTACAGGTGCATTAAACCGTACTGCCTATGACCGTGATCTTGAGGGACTTGGTCCTGAAGATGAAAAAGTTGTAATCGCGATCCTTGATGTTAACGATCTAAAAATCATAAATGATCGTTATGGGCATTCAGCCGGGGATGAAACGATCAGGCTGGCTTATAAATGTATTAATGAGGCTTTTGGCGATTATGGCAGCTGTTATCGTATTGGCGGCGATGAATTTGCCTGCATTATCAGAGGAGAATCGGTTGATATTTTCCCGCAGCGTCTGGAGCTGTTCCGAAGGCTGGTTGAGGAAACCGCAGCCGAAATGGAGTATCAATTCGGTGTTGCTATCGGTTATGCACATTCTGAATATGAGAATCACCAGGATATTATGAGCTTCTTATCGCATGCAGATGCTATGATGTATACATGCAAGCGTAAACAGAAAAAGGTAAGTGGGGAGTTTAACCATGATGCAGAATAATTCAGGTGCGGTTGAAGGTAAATGGGCTATCCTTGATATCGACCCTTATCTTAAGGACCATAGCAGGGATATCGATTTGAGGATGCAGCGCTATCAGTCAGTTCGCAGCGAGATTCTCGGCGGCTATAACAGTTTGAGTGATTTTGCCAATGGCCATCAGTATTTCGGTTTTCACCGTATCTCCGATGGCTGGGTCTATCGCGAATGGGCGCCTGCAGCCGAAGCTCTGTTTTTGCTAGGTGATTTCAATGGCTGGAATCGTAATTCTCATGCATTGACTCGTTTAGATAATGGTGTCTGGGAGATTGTTCTGCCTGGCGAGAACTCCTTGCCTCATATGTCACGGGTAAAAGTTGCGGTCAGAAGCCAGGGTACAATGCGAGATCGAATACCTCTATATATCAACTATGTGGTTCAGGATCCGCACAATCATGATTTCAACGGTCAGATCTGGGCGCCGCCGGAGGAATTTCAGTGGACAGATCAGGGGTTTAGTATCCCGGCAGGTCAGGCGCCGATCATATATGAGACTCATGTTGGCATGGCTCAGGAACGTGAGGGCATTGGCACCTGGGATGAATTTGCTGACAACACACTGCCACGCATCAAATCTCTAGGCTATAACACCATACAGATAATGGCCGTAATGCAACATCCTTACTATGCATCTTTCGGCTACCATGTATCAAGCTGCTTCGCGGCTTCATCGTGGTTTGGTGACCCCGATGGGCTTAAGCGGTTGGTCGATCGTGCTCATGCTATGGGACTGACTGTACTGATGGATATGGTACAGTCACATGCCGTCAAAAACATATCCGAAGGACTAAATGAGTTCGACGGGACAGACTATCAATTTTTCCATAGCGGCGAACGTGGTAACCATAGTGCCTGGGATTCTAAGATATTCAATTATGGTAAGCACGAGGTCATTCATTTTCTGCTGTCTTCGCTCAAATACTGGCTCGATGAATACCATTTCGATGGCTTCCGCTTCGACGGCGTTACATCAATGATTTATTTGGATCACGGCCTGGGGACGGCTTTTGACAGTTATGATAAATATTTCAGTCTCAACACTGATGTCGAGGCAATCACTTATCTGCAGCTGGCCAACGAGCTTATCCATGAACGTAGGCCTGACGGTCTCTCGATCGCAGAGGATATGAGCGGGATGCCGGGCATGTGTCTGCCGCTTGAAGCTGGTGGAATCGGTTTCGATTATCGGCTGGCTATGGGTATGCCGGACTTCTGGATCAAGACAGTGAAAAAGCGCGATGAGGACTGGGATATGTGGCAGCTATGGCATGAGCTGACAACCACCAGACCAGGTGAGAAGCGTATCGGCTATGCCGAATCACATGATCAGGCATTGGTCGGCGACAAGACGCTCATCTTCAGGATGGCTGACAAGGAAATGTACTGGTTTATGAGTAAGGACAGCAGTAATATCATCATAGACCGTGCGATCGCCTTGCATAAGATGATCAGACTGGCAACTATCAGTCTGGGCAGTGATGGCTGGTTGAATTTTATGGGCAATGAATTCGGGCATCCCGAATGGATAGATTTCCCGCGTGAGGGTAATGGCTGGAGTTATAAGCATTGTCGCCGTCAGTGGAGTCTGGCTGATAGTCCCTGCTTGCATTATGGTGATCTTAGTCGCTTCGATCAGGCAATGACTGAGCTTGTCAATGAATATGATGTGCTGAAAAACGAACAAGCCCCACGACAGCTTTGGATCGATCAGGATCAGAAGATCCTTGCGTACTATAATAACGGTCTGGTTTTCCTGCTGAATTTTCATCCCTTCAAATCTATCGATGGTTTCAGACTGCCTCTGCATATGAAGGGTAAATGGCAGGTGGTCCTGGATAGTGATGAGGAACGCTTCGGCGGCCAAAACAGAATATCGCATGATATTGTTTACGAAACAGTTTATCTTGATGAGCTCCAGGCAGATGGAATTGTTATTTATAGCCCTTGCCGGACATCTCTGGTGTTGTCACAACGATAGAACCACAGAAGGGTCACAAGTGTAATGGCTACAGTCAGACCATCTGCTACTGGAGCTGCAGCCCAGACACCATCAAGATGCCAAAATTTCGGCATGGTAAGAAGGAGCGGCAGCAGTATTACGAACTGACGCAGCGAGCCCAGCATGATAGCAATTCGAGGCTGTGCGATAGACTGGAAGAAGGCAGTCCCCATGAAAGCAATGCTAAGCAGCGGCAGCATGATGATGAATAATCTCAAACCACGTGAGGCCATAGCTATTGTATCTGAGCCTGGTTCCAGAAACATGCTGACGAAGGTTTCGGCAAAAACCATCAGTATTGTAAATACAACTGTTGAGAAAACAGTCCCGATGATAATTCCGATCCTGAGAGTACGATAGACTCTCTTCTTGTTGCCGGCACCATGATTGTAGCCGATGATCGGCTGCATTCCTTGAGTTATGCCAATGATCGGCATAACAAAGAAGGTATAGAGACTGTTGACCGCACCCATTGAGGTAACTCCGGCTGTTCCGCCATAGCGCAGCAGCTCGCGATTGAAGAATGTCATAGCGATGCTGG
>JAAYFZ010000108.1 GCA_012727965.1 Clostridiaceae bacterium | reverse complement strand
TCTTGTAGCACGAAATTCATGCTTTATTAGTTTGCCGAACATCTGAACACCTCCCGGAAAATATCGTCTATGCTCTTGCCATACTGAGCCCTGAGTTGATCTGTTTCGCCCTGCATGATCACCTGCCCGAAGCCCATCATCAGTACTTCGTCGAATATTTTTTCGACATCATAGATCAGGTGAGTCGCCAGAACCATGAGTGCATCATCCTGATAATTGCGCAGAACGACTTCTAGGATCGCGCTTCTGGCTGCCGGATCGACACCGCCCATCGGCTCATCCAGAAGATATATTCTGGCCCGACGTGACATAACTAGTGTTAGCTGCAGCTTCTCCTGCATACCCTTCGACATGGTCTTGATCTGCTGTTTCGGATCAAGACTGAAGAAATGAAGCATTTCGTCTGCTTTTGCCCGGTCGAAATCACTGTAGAAATCAGCGAAATATTCGAAGGCATCGACCGGACGCATCCAATTGCTCAGATAAGTACGCTCAGGCAGATAGGAAACCAGCGATTTTGTGTGAATGTCCGGCTGATGACCGTCCAGTTTGACTTCGCCGCTGTAATCAGCGATCAGTCCGGCCAGGATTTTGAGCATTGTGCTCTTGCCGCAGCCGTTCGGACCGAGCAGGCCAATTATTCTGCCAGAGTTCATCTCTGCTGTCAGATCATTAATAACCTGCTTCCTGCCATAGCTCTTGTTAAGATTTCTGATTTCGATCAGTGACATTTTCTTCCCCCCATTTCTGATCAATAAGCTTTATCAGCTCATCCTTGCTGCAGCCAAGTGCAGACATCTGCTGAATGAACTGGCCAACTCTCTCCTGAGCCAGCTGTTGTCTGACATCATCTATCAGCTGCTGATCCTCAGTTATGAATCTTCCATTTGTCCTCTCGGTAAACATGAGGCCCTCCCTCTCGAGCTCGCTGAGAGCTCTCTGCAATGTATTCGGATTGACGCCATAGGTCATGGCCAGATCACGAACACTGGCAACGCGCATCCCGGCTGCCCACGCTCCACTGGCGATCAACTGACTGAACAGTTCAACCAGCTGCAGGTATATCGGTTTATGACTATCGAATTCATAGCTCAAGCTGTCTCCTCCTCTCTTATACTGGTAAAAGTCGACTAACAGCTTATACCGTATTATTGTTTTACTGTATTAATCACTTAACACAAACATACAATATTACTTTTTCCAGGATATGTCAAGTCTTATTGCGAAAAAAACAGCGCCCTTTTATTTGGACGCTGTCTAGAAGTTATATAACTGGCTGTTTCAGGGCTGTTCCGGGAAGTAAAGGGCCATATCTTCAAGCCTGAAATCACTCAAGGGCAGATTGATCTGACGCTCAAGCAGAGCTGATTTGTAGATGGCAAGTACCATTTCCACAGCATCGCGGCCCTTTTACCATCTGCCAGGGGTTCGGTATCGGAAGACGCAGCAGCGATCCAATCACCGTAGAGTCCGCTGTGTGGATTGCCAAGCTGCTTAAGCGCGGCCAGCCTGCCCTCGCGCCATTTTGCAACCAGGAATGCTCTGAGATATTTCCATGATATATTTTTACCTTCGCCGTTAATTATTTTCATATAGGGTTTACCTGACATAATGCCTGCCCTGATTTCACCTTCTGTGCAGCGGATAAAAAAAGATGCCTCCTGACGTTTCGGGTCAGTATTGGTCGTGCCTTCGAGCTGACACCAGATACCGTTTGCCAGTTCAAGTGAGGCCAGGCCGAAATCCTCAGCCTGCATCCTGTGAAGCTGACGGTCGATTCTGCCGCTGACAGTACAGACTGGCTGACCAAGCAGCCAGACCATCAGGTCAAGTGCATGTATGCTCTGATTCATCAAGGCGCCGCCGTCATGAGACCAGGTGCCTCGCCAGGCAGCCTGATCATAATAAGCCTGATCATGGCCCCAGCGAACCTTGACATCACCATAGAGGATACGTCCGAAATTACCTGACTGAAGATCTTTTTGCAGCTCAGCCACTACCGGGAAGAAGCGATAAATATGCCCGACGGCTATCCTGACATTATGCTCTCTGGCTGTTTCAAGCAGCTGATCAGCTTCTGAAAGCGACAGTGTCAAAGGCTTCTCCAGCAGAATATGGCTTCCGGCTCTGATAGCTCTCATACCCATAACAGCATGCGAACCGCTCGGTGTAGTGATGGCCGTCAGCTGAGGCTTCTCC
>JAAYFZ010000107.1 GCA_012727965.1 Clostridiaceae bacterium | reverse complement strand
TTGCTGCAGGTTGATAATGCGGCGGTGCTTGATGATAACTGGCTGCTTATTTCACGTTTTGGCGATGGTTCGGGTCTGAGTGCGGATTCAGCGCTGCAGCTTGTTGTGAATAATTTGAAAAAGTCAGAAGAGACTGTGATTTTTACTGATGATGGCAATGTATATCCTGGAATGGATCAGGTTGATGCTGCTATGGGTGCGAGTTTCGCTCAGGAGGATGATGGGCTGCGCATCGAGATCGCTTATCCAGGCTATTCGGAGTATCCTTATGTCCGCTATCTGCTTTTTGAAGATGGCGAGATCGTGCAGGATAGCCGGTTGACGCCGTGGCAGGATAATCTCGGGCAGTTTTTGTATGAGGATGGCATGGCTGTGCTGCTGCAAGAGGTGAAGGTCTACGATGATCTTGTTATCTATGAGCAACGGGCAGGAGATACGACTTCTTTGATTTACGATCATCCTGACAAGACTTATGATCTGCTGCGTGACAGCCGTTATTATGTGATGGATTTCTTCTATCATCAGGGTCATGTTTTGGCTCAGGTTTATGATCCGGATGCCAGCGTCGATCAGCCACAGCTTAAACAGCTGATTTTCGATCCGGCGAGTGAAGAGCTTGTCAGCAAGGCTAATTTATACGACAATTTCTTTCAATATCAGGACAGGTTGGCCGGGCTGAGGATCGAGCGGTTAAGTGAAGAAACCAAAAACAATGTCGAAGGACATTTTATCGTTGAATTGGTAGAAGGCGACGGAGATGCTGTTTCTGTTCTTTTTGATCAGGTGCTGAAGACCGGTTCTGTTTATGGCGACATTTCCTATTCTGCCTGGCGGGCTGGCCATGATCTGGTCATCCGCTATGATACCCACGAACCCGACGTCGGCACAGTAACCAAGACTATTAGCCAGTGGATTTTTATCAGGCTAACAGAAGGGTGAGTTCGTATGAATATTTATCAGGCGTATTCATATTTGCTATTACTGATTGGCATCGTCTATATAGTGATGTTTCTTTATACATTGAAACCAAAAGAAAACACGCTCTTCAGCATTTTTTCTTTACTTTGTCTGACGAGCGCCATCTATATTTTCGGCACTTGGTTTCAGCTCAATGCCAGCAATATTGAGCAAATCTATTTCGGACAGACCATCAAGTATTTCGGTCTGCCGCTTTCATCAGCAATCTGGCTGGTATTTGCCTTTAGAATCCAATTGCGAAGGAAGATGTCTTTTGCCGGTGTGATAGCCCTTTTTGCGATTCCTGTATTTACGATAATGCTTGTAGCGACCAATCAGTATCATCATCTTTTCTACAATTCAGTCAGTACCTTCGAGCGTGACGGCTTCCTGCTAAGCACGCGAGAGCCCGGATTGCTCTATCCAATAAATATTATTTTCAGTTATGGCGTTTTGATTTTCGTACTATATGTTTTTGCGCGGGCCTGGATACGCAGCAAACACAAGATAAACAGCCCGTTTTTCTGGCTGCTGATCGGCGGAGTTGTGACATTTCTTCTATCTGCTATCTATCTTTTAGGCCTGTTTCCGGTCGGCATCGATACGATTCCACTAGGCTATCTCGTACTGGCATTTGTCTATGCCCTCGCGTTGTTTCGTTATAATCTTTTCGACTCAAAACAGATCTTCGACAAGAAGATTTTTTCTGAGATCAAGGAAGGGCTGATCGTGACTGACGAAAGCGGCCTGCTGATTGATTATAACAAGGCAGCAACAGAGGTATTTGGCTGGCTTAGCCAAGCAAACAAGGGCAGGCCGATCAGTGATTTTGATCATGGCCATGAGCTGATGACAAGTAACGATCAGGGTTTCTGTCTGCGCCTGGCAAAAGGCGAGCAGACCCGGACTTATGAGTTTCGGATCACCGAGCTAATCGAAAACAAGCACAATATCGGCCGTGTATATATTTTTCTCGATGTCACTGATCAGGTTAAAACACTAAAAGACCTCAACTACATGGTCAACCATGACAGTCTGACAAATGCCTACAATCGCAGAAAAATCCTCGATGAGCTTGAAAACAGGCTGCAGGACAGCTACAGTCGTGGTGTCGACCTCTCGATCCTAATGCTTGATATTGACCATTTCAAGAAAATCAATGATACCTATGGTCATCAGGCAGGCGACAGTGTTCTAGCGAAAACAATCAAGGAATGCTCAGAAATACTGAGAAAAGGTGACATAGTTGGACGCTATGGCGGCGAGGAATTCCTGGTTATTCTACCCAATACGAATGGTGCACAAGCAGCTGCCGTCGCAGAAAAACTGAGAAACAGAATTAGCAAGACTGAGCATCATATTGGTATCAACCATGTAAAAGTAACCTTAAGTATCGGTGCCGCTGCAATCACAGCCAGTAGTCCCGATATCCGCGAGCTGATCAAACTGGCCGATGACGCACTTTATGAAGCAAAAAAATCCGGTCGTAATAGAGTCATCTTCGCTGAGGATACAGAAATCGCCAGCGAAGATTAGTTGCCAACGTGGCCATCAGGTTTTCTTCAGAGGATTTCCCGTTCTCAGATACCAGGCTTTTGACGCTATAGTCAGCGTATCAATAATGAAACCAACAATCACGATCACAGTCAGCGCCGTCACCAGATATACTGCCCAGCGCGATCCCGACGCGGCACCAGCATCACGAAAATAACGATCGACCTCAGTGACGAAACGCGGATTTATAAACTCCGGATCACGAATGACCCTCATCGTAACTACAAAAGAAAACGCGTTCTGTAGCAGTCCGGCTACGACCTGCAGCCAATTCCAGCGTCCATAAGCCAATTTCAGAGTTTCAAGAGCGATACCCAGAACGACCACTACACTGATCCAAGTAATATGACGGACAAAACCGTCACCCACAAAACCTGTAATCTGCAGCCCGTTGCTGCCCTGTCGATAGAGCCCAAACAGCTCCGGCATCGTATTAATAATCACCAGAAAAATTAACGAAAAAATAATCGCAACAATCGGATCACTGCGCTTGATCCGCAGCTTCTCGATAGGTACCGCCGGCAAGCTGTTCGGATCCCAAGGCAAATGTCCCTCATGCAGATCCCGCTCCATCTTCTTCAAATCTTCACTG
>JAAYFZ010000106.1 GCA_012727965.1 Clostridiaceae bacterium | reverse complement strand
TCTTGTAGCGGAAATATTAAGAGCAAGATAACGGAAAACACTTGCTCTGTTCGCGTTCCTGATATATTGAAGATTTTTTGCTTTTCTGCCGTTGCTACTCTTTGTCATAAAACACCCTCGTTTCACTTCTGACAAACAAATCATCACGTTCTATCATAACAAATAATAGAGAGATTTGCTCTTACAATAATAACATAAGATAATTAATGTAAATACTCTTTACAAATAAAAATGGCAATGCTATTATCTAAATATCGCAAGAAAACAGCTAAACAAGGAGAGATATATGAACAACAAACCTCTAATGGTCGTATTTGGCGGCGGAAACATCGGCAGAGGCTTCATAGGCCAGTTGTTTCTACAGGCAGATTATGATGTTGTTTTCATAGACGCCGCGGAGTTTCTGGTCAATGAGCTTAATAGGGTCAGATTCTATACACTGCAGCTTGTCAGCAATGAACAGGAACAAAAACTTCAACTCGGGCCCGTCAGTGCCTGTCTGATTACAGACACAGAACAAGTGAACAGTATCGTTGCCAGAGCAGATATCATGGCTACGGCTGTTGGTGTTCCGATATTACCACATATAGCCGGAACGCTTGCAGGTGGACTTAGGGCAAGAGAAGACGCCGGAAATACTGATACACTTGATATACTGGTTTGTGAGAACAAACTGGGCGCTGGCGATTATCTCAAATCATTGATACTTGAAGCTGATCCAAATCTGGATAAGATGCTGAGCAGCAAAATTGGCTTCGTCGAGACATCGATCGGCAGGATGGTACCTGTTCTTAGTGAGCAGGACAGAAAACAGGACCCTCTGCTTATCAGAAGCGAACCATATTCTGAGCTTCCTGTCGATGCCGCCGGCTTCCGCGGCAATTTGCCTGCAGTTAGCAGCCTTAAACCATTTCAACCTTTTCATTTCTATCATGAGCGCAAGCTCTTCATTCATAACATGGGCCATGCTGTAACTGCTTATCTGGGCTGGCTGGCCGGTGCAGCTACAATTGCTGAGGCAATAGCTATGCCGCGTCTGCGCAGTCTTGTTGAGGAAATAATGCGTCAGTCAGGCAGAGCATTGGCTGTAAAATATCAGGTTGATTATACTCAGTTAGAGGATCATATACAGGATCTGCTGTCACGTTTTTCAAATCAGAAGCTTGGTGATACCGTAGTCAGAGTAGGTCGAGATCCTCTGCGCAAACTAGACGCTGATGATAGGCTGTCTGGTGCTCTCAGGTTGATAATCGAAAATGAAGAAGAACCCTACCAGCTGACAAATGCTATCGCAGCAGCAATGTTGTTTGCACCCGACGGGGATCCCACCGCTCCTGCTTTGCAAAAGATGCTTGAAGAACAAGGTATTGAGGCCTTGCTTGAGAAACACAGCGGTTTAGGCGATACTAAATACGACAGATGGCGCCGTCAGATTGCGGCACAGGTAAAAATGTTTCAGGCGATCTACCCTGACATTGATAAGAATTCAATATAGTACCTTCGACTCAAACTATCTTAAGGAGGCTCACAAATGCCGGATGCAAGTAGTACTCTCTCAAAAACCACGACAGAAACTGATCCTGAAATAATCGTTGCTGGACATATATGCCTGGACTTGTTGCCCACATTTGATAAGAAACAGTCAGTTTCGTTGTCAGAGATGTTTATTCCCGGCAAATTAAACCATGTTGGTGAATCGGTACTGTCAAGCGGAGGAACTGTCTCAAATACAGGCATCGCTCTGCGGCAGCTCGGCTTCTCAACTGGACTTATGGCCAAGATCGGTGATGATCTCTTCGGCCAGGGTCTGTTAGGTATCCTTGAGAGCTTCAGCAGCGGTCTTCAGTTGATCATCGACCCCGACAGCAGCACTTCTTATTCTTATGTAATCGCCCCACCCGGTGTTGATAGGGTGTTTTTGCATCATCCCGGTGCCAACGACACTTTCTGCAGTGATGATCTTGATTATGACAGTATAGCCAGGACAAAATTATTCCATTTCGGCTATCCGCCACTGATGAGACGTATGTATGAGGACAATGGCACAGATTTAGCTGAGATGATGAAACAGGTAAAAGCCAGGGGCGTCACTACTTCTCTGGATATGGCCTATCCGGACCCTGATTCGCCGGCCGGTCGTGCAGATTGGCTGCAAGTGCTAAAAGTTAGTCTGCCGCATACTGATATTTTCCTGCCAAGCCTGGAAGAACTGCTCTATATGCTGGACCGCCAAGAGTTTGATCGTCTGGTATCAGTTAGCAGAGAAACCGGCAAGAGCTTCATTTCTCTGTTTAATATGAATATACTACCAGCATTGGCTGACCAAGTGTTGGCACTTGGCTGTGCTGTTGTTGTAATTAAACTCGGTTATAAGGGTTTGTTTATCAAGACAGCTGGTGCTGATCGACTGGCGACGGCCGGCAAGGCAGCACCCTCGCCCATTTCTGAATGGGCAGACAAGAGCTGGTTTGCTCCAAGCTTCCTGGTCGAAGAAATTGCTTCAACTACAGGAGCAGGTGATGCCAGCATCGCTGGATTTCTCGCCGGACTTCTGAAAGGATGCCCATCATGGCAGGCCTTGCAGCTGGCTTGCGGAGCAGCTGCTCAGAAGATTCAAGTCAGAAAATCCTTCGGCGGCATCGACCCTGTCGAAACACTCCTCGGAAAAATAGCAGACTGGCCACATGAGCAGGTCGCTGATATTCCTGTAAGCTGGACCTTTGACAAAGAGAAAAGGATCTGGAACATCTAAGTAGAAAATAAAATGGCAAAAGCCGTCCACTTCTGATATGCTCCCCCTCTGCAAACATTGATTTATTAATGTCTAATTATGGAGAACATATCATGTATAAGACGGCTTTTATAATTATATATATGATTTATTTTAGTACTAAAGGTGCTAAAAAATAATCTGCTTAGACCTTGCTGCTGCGGTTCTTCTTGACATTATCGACATAAACGGCGATCAGGATAACAACGCCCTTTACTATGTACTGCCAGAAGCTGTTGACGTTTAGCAGATTCAGTCCGTTGTTCAGCACACCGATAACGAGACCGCCGATAACTGTACCGCCGATCTTGCCGATGCCGCCGCTCATACTGGTACCACCAAGTACAACAGCTGCGATCGCATCCATCTCGGCTCCGTCACCAGCTGTTGGCTGACCGGAAAACATACGCGAAGCCAGAACCACACCTGCTATACCAGCCATCAATCCACTGAAAGCATAGGCGAAGAAGAGAACCTTACCGGTTTTGATACCGGAAAAATTAGCGGCCTGTCGATTACCACCGACAGCATAGATATGGCGACCAAGCCTGCTGCGATTCATTATCAGATATGTTATAAACAGAATAACAACAAGATAGATTACAGGTGTAGGGATTTTACCTACATAGCCAGCGCCGATAAAATTGAACTCATCTGACATAACACGAATAGGCTGACCACCTGTGTAGACATAGGCAGCTCCACGAGCTATATTCATCGTCGAAAGTGTCACGATAAACGGAGGAATACTGGTCTTG
>JAAYFZ010000105.1 GCA_012727965.1 Clostridiaceae bacterium | reverse complement strand
CTTGATTGCTATTGTGAGTTTATATTTGTGATTAATTTTGCCGAAATCGGCAGATATATCAGCTGAATCAGCATGTGAGGTAGCAAAATGTCAGATATGAATCAGCTTAAGCGCGCCGTAGTCGAACTTGAAAATGGCGTTCAATGGGTAAAAGCTCTGACCGAGGTTGGCGAGCTCAAGGAAGAGACAAGAGAGCAGTTTCAACAGTTGATCGATGCAGCAGAGCAGCTGCAGAGGCAACAGGAACAGGCTCAATTGTCCGCGAAAATCAGTTCAGAGGAAAATAGACAGCAACAAAATACTGTATTATCATCGCTTGGTGACAATCTAGCTCAATTACAGACTGCAAGCAGCCGTCAGTTTGATGAGAGAAGTGAATACTTAGAGCGACTGCAGGCAATTGAGAAGAGCATGCTGACAGCCGAGACAGAGAACACAGATAAGCTGCTTGAGAAACAACGTGAGTTAAGCAATAGTTCAACCGA
The DNA here is from genome assembly GCA_012727965.1 of Clostridiaceae bacterium. GTDB lineage: Bacteria > Bacillota > Clostridia > Saccharofermentanales > UBA5734 > JAAYFZ01. The sequence continues at coordinate 11,786 of JAAYFZ010000105.1, read as the reverse complement.
GCAGATCTTAGCTTCAATGTCTCAACAGCTCAAAGAGAGCTCAGAGCAGCTTAATTCTCAGCTGAGAGCGTACAGTGAACAGTTGGAAAACACCAGCAGGAAGCTGCGTCGCCGCATAGCACTTAACCGTTGGTTAACACTTGGTTATGCAGTAATCATTGTTGCGATTCTGGTACTGTTCAAGTTTTTTATCTGATTTGACAAAAAGCGATAAGTAAATGTAAACCCTCGGAAGAATGCTTCCGAGGGTTTTTTGTAAAGATATTTTATTGGATGCTTATGAGGTGGATAATCAGCTAACTTCAGCTTCAGCCTGTTTATACACCGCCTTGATATCCTCAGCTGACAACGATTTTTCCACCAGCCAGGCCATCAGGAAGATAACCGGTATATTAAGGGCAAAACGCAGAAGCATAAAGCTGCTGCCGAGTGAACTGGCTTCGAAGAGCAGAAGAGGTATTTTGGTAGTTGACCAGGCACCAACGAAAATCATGATATTTGAGATCTTGGTGCCCTTCTTCAGCATGATGCCGGCTACAGGGAAGGCCGCATAAAGAGGACCAGCTGCCAAAGAACCCAGCATCAATGCGATGATAATACCCTTTAGTCCTGAGCCAGGGCCTGTCAAACGGATCATTACTTCACGCGGTACCCAAACATCAAGCAAGCCCAGAAGGACGAATACAGGCGGTAGAATAAGAAGCATCTCCAAAATATTATCCCAGGTCAGGCCGATTGCTTTTACTCCAATATCAGGTGCTGCGATCATTACGATGACATAGACTACTGCTAGTATAAGAAACATAGCATAGCGGCGCAGAAGCGATTGTTTTTTCTTGCCAGCTCCCGGCATGGGCGGTTTGGCCGAATCAATTTGCCTGGATGGTTTGTTTTGCTCTAGAGAGTTTGAATTATCCTGTTTCATCTAAGTATCACCCCCATAATAAGAGCGACCACTGTGGCCATAACTAGTGCCAAAGCATTGCGCGTTAAAGCAGCTCTCTTGCCGAAATACTTCATTTCGACCGGCAGCGTCACAACACCCACCATCATAAGAGTAGATATAAAAACAGCGATCTGAGCGATTCCGGCACCATTTGACAAAAGCGCCGCAGCCAGAGGGAAGGCTACGAAACCGGGAATCAGTGTAACAGAGCCGATGCCTGCAGCCAGAAGCATACCTGCCCAGCCGGATTCATGTCCGATGACAGAGCTGATCGCCTGTGGTGTCAAAACTGCCAGCATCAGACCAATAAGCAGCAGAATAGCCAAAAACTGCGGCAAAATATTTTCAAAAGCTTTCCAGGCCTTCTTCAAAGCCATCTTAGATTTTTTCTTGTCTTTTGCCAATGATACAGCCAGCAGGGAACCTGCTAATCCGTATAATACGATATTGAAAACCATACCTGTTTCTCCTCACTATATAGTAACTTGCTGATCAATTAAAACACATTAGAAACAGGCTGGAAGTGACCTTGGTCACACATCATCTGCGATATCTGGTTCTTGATAAACTGACTTTTCCTGTTGCGCCGAGAATGATCAGGCCTATTCCAAGCAGTATCATTACGATGGTGCCAAGCGGTGAATTGTTGTAATCTGTCGGAACACTTAATTTAGACCAAGCTGGCAGATACTGAATTGAAATCACAGTCCCTTCTCGAGGTACTTGGCTGAAATCATAAGCTTTTGGGATTTCGAAGCTTGATTCTATTGATTTTCCATCGTCATCTGTAAAAACGTATTTTACACGATATGTATAATCCATACTGGATGTATTTGAGTCAATAACCTTTTCGATATCAACAACCTGTCCGGCTGTCTTTGTGCCGAAAACACTTAGCAGAGGCAGCCTGACTGCAATTAGTATGAGAACAAGACCAATAAGAATAATTACTATAGAAGCACCTATACTCTTTTTGCGTTTAGGTATAGAACCTGCTGGTATAGGCTGGGTCTGAGCACCAGGCTGATTATATTTTTGCTGACCATAGTATACAGGCTGTTCAGGAACAGTATTTGACTGCTGAACAGGTCTCCCGCAACCTTCACAGAATCTGGCCCCTGCTTCCAGTGGTCTTCCGCAGTTATGACAGAAATTGCTATCGCTCATGATTGGCCTCCAGTACATAATATCGTGCCGACAGTTTTACTGATGCTGCCATGGCGGCAAGTCTCGCTGACATGGTTTGTCATTTAATAATAGCAAAAAAGTCTATGAGCGTGAACAGTGATAGAGCAAAAGAGCATATTATGGTAAAATATTGCCTGTTATCTGACAAACTTAGCAGAAGGAGAAGGACAACATTGTCCATAAAATTAATGAATATTAAGAGTTTTCTCAAATTGGTTGAAATACAGACAAAATTGGCTAGTATGCTGCCGCTGCTGCTAGGTACATTTTATGCACTTCTAAGGTATGAGAGTTTCAGTTTACCGAAATTCCTTGTAATGTTTTTTTCGCTATTATGCATTGATATGGCGACGACCGCAGTCAATAACTATATGGATTTTAAAAAAGCTGTCAAGAAACAGGGGTTCGGCTATGAAATGCACAATGCCATCGTCAGGGATCAGCTAACAGAGGCCCAGGTCGTGATTACGATCGTGATCCTGCTGCTGCTTGCCGCTGCCGGTGGCTTGCTGCTGGTCTATATGACTGATTATTTCGTACTTCTACTGGGAGCGGTTTCTCTGGGAGCAGGACTGCTCTATTCAGCAGGACCTGTACCGATATCGCGTACGCCATTTGGCGAGATCTTCTCAGGCGGGTTTATGGGTCTGCTGATACCCTTCATCGCCATCTACATTCAGGCGCCAGCTGGTGAACTGATAAACTGGTCTCTCTCATGGCAGCAGCTTGGAGTTACAGCCGCCTGGCAAGAGCTGATATGGATCGCTCTCATAACCTGGCCGGCCGCTGCCGGTATAGCCAATATTATGCTGGCCAATAATATTTGTGATCTGGATGATGATATAGCCAATCGCCGCTACACGCTGCCTTCATATATCGGCACAAGAAAAGCACTTCTGGTTTTCAGGGTTCTCTATTATAGCGGTTATGCCGCAGTTATACCTCTGATAGTATTTGGCATTGTCTCGTGGCCGATCATTGCATTTTATTTGTCGATCATACCAGTAGAGAAGAATATCAGAATGTTTTTTGCCAATCAGAGCAAGCAGGAGACTTTTGTCCTGGCTGTACAAAACTTCGCAGTCATGGCAGCTTCTCTGGTTGCATCAGTCTTGCTGCAGCTGTTGATTAACCGGATACTTTAACAACCTATGACTTCTACAGACCGAAATCTAGGAAACGCAGAATGAAATAATTAATAGCTGTGCCGTCTATTTGGATCGTGAAGATCAGCACAATTATCAGGTAGAAAACTATTGCCAGGATTACATCTGATTTCTGCTTCTTGCGAATACCGTTAATCAGAAAATACAAATGCAGCAGTGGTGCAATGATTCCTGTTATTGATTGGAAATCAGGCCAGGGGAATAGGATATAGAGCATATAACTATGGAATATCCTGGCGAGCTGTCCACGCATTGCGCCCAAAGGCAGAAGCGCTGCCAGATAAATGAGCAGCGGGAGAATGAAATCAATATAGAGCAGCCACTGCCAGCCTTTTGTCAGCTGAAATGATTTCAGACTTTTGCCAGTTTGCTTATTCTCTTCAAGATTAACTTGCTCCTGATTTGTGTTTTCCACTTCTGATCAACCCTCCCTGTCAATGATCATATCTCGCAGACCATCTGTCATCTCGATCGTTCCATCGGTAAACACCCAGGCCGCTTCAACGTCTCCAAGCAGTTGAATGTAGGCCAGGCCCTCTTCGTAAGGCATAATAAACAAGGTAGTCGAGAGGAAGTCCGCAAGTCCGGAGTCCTCAGTTACCACTGTCACACTGGCAAAAGTCGAGGCTGGTTCAAGTGTGGATGGATCAACTATATGATGATAGCGACGTCCTTCATACAGATAATAACGCTGATAATCGCCACTGGTAACTACTGATTTCTCAATTAGCTGCAACGTAAATAACAGCTCATCGTCCAGGCCTTCAAGAGCGGCTTCAGGGTCTTGTATACCGATATTCCAAGTCTTGCGTTCGCCGACCGGCGGCGCTGCTGTTGTCCGCACATTGCCGCCGCTGCTGATAATAAATGAATCCCATCCGGCTTCTCGCAGTTCTCTTGTGACAATTTCGGTGGCATATCCTTTTGCCACCGCACCGAGATCAAGCTTCAGATCAGGATCTGCCAGATAAACCGTACCTGCATCCTTGTCGATGATCAGGTCATCGATTGAAGTATGCTCTGCGGCAGCTTCGAGAACTTCACGGTCGGGTATTCTTGCTGATGAAGGGTCCGCCAAGGCCTCTGCCCGATAATCATGCCAGATCTCCAGAACAGAGCCCAAGGCGATGTTGACAGCACCAGCAGATTCTTTCTGCCAGATAACTGATTGTTCGAGCATATCGATCAAATCGGCAGACACTTTTACAGGTCGCTCACTTCCACTGTGATTCAGTGTGTAGATATTATTAACACCCTCGTAGGCATTGTAACGATCGAATATCTGATGCAGCTCCAGGAATCTGTCTTCTGCCAGCTCTGCGTATTTATCAAAATCTCGTTGGGAGTCACTGTAGCCAATCAATGTTATAGCAGTATCGAAGGCTCCCAGGAAGCTTGTGGAATAGCGACGAGGTTCTTTATCGCCACATCCGGCTAGCTGCATAATTATCAGCGCTACAATTATAGCCAGAGCGATTCGCCGCAGCTTAACAGATCTTCGAGAGAGGTTTACCAGTTTGGCATCTTCTATACGCATGCATTATTCAGGCGATCACATAGGTCAATTTTTATAGTTGAATGGATCGTCTTGCTCCTTTTCAATTATATACTTCGACTCATTTTACTGAAAAGTCCCCCTGGCAAGCAACCAGGGGGACCATTATGGAACGGAACGATTACTCAGCAGCTGAGAAATAGTGTCTGCTTGTGATTATTTACTTGCGTCAGCAATAGCTTCTGCAGTAACTTTGAGGTAGCTGTCGATTTTTATTGTTGCCTTAGAAACGAGGTCAGCTTCGTCAGAAATGTTAGCGCCATTCTCGTCGGCTTTTACCTTCATGTTGGCGATCTCATCAGCAGTTTTACCTACCATCCACTCTTCAACAGCGTCGATCTGCTCAAACCACTCACGGCCGATGCCTGATGCCTTGATCATGCCGTAGTCAGCACCGAGCTCACGCTTGGTCTTGATTTCAGCACTCTTATCAGAGGTGATAACGCCGCTCTCGTCAAATGTTACTCTTGTCTGAGCTGTGTCGATTTTGATGTCAACAACTTTGCCCTTGTCGTCAACCATGACTGCTGCCATGACTGTATCAACCTGAGCTGTACCAACCTTAACGCCTTCGTCATTCTCAGCCAGATCTTTTGAAGATCCGATTGATGTGTCCTGACCAAGACCCAGCTTAGTTGCGCCGCCAGCTGAAGAACAGCCTGCCAGTGCAAGTACCAGTATCAGTGTAAGTGCGATAATTTTTTTCATAAGATTTCCTCCTTGTTGGGTGCCCGTTCCATGGCCCCCTTATAAACAAATTTTGTTCCGTTCTGCGTCTGTTCCCTGGTGTCAAATATACCTAACCCGGATAAATATCTGTCGACATTACCAGGATAAGATCAATAATGATCGCGGATGGATTTCAAAAAACAACTCAGATGTTCAGGCTTCCAGCATATCGACGAAGTTTAATAGATATGCTGTGGCATCAGATTGCGGAAGCTCCGCTGCTATGCTGCGACAGCGATCGAGATTATCTTCAAGAATTTTTCTTGAGCGCTGTAGACTACCTGTTTGTCTAGCCCAGGATATGAGATCTTTCAACTTGACCTCGTCACGTTCTCCTCCGAGAAATCCTTCGAGCTCAGCACGAAATTCGCTGTTTGCAGAGGCAAGAATCAAAGGTAGTGTGACAATACCATCCATTAGGTCACGGCCTGTAGGTTTACCGGCACGATCGTCATTCTCGATGTCCAGCAGGTCATCTCTAATCTGGAATGATGCCCCGAGTCTAAGACCGAAATGCCAGAGCTTCTTCTGATGCTTCTCTTCGACCTGGCCGATATATCCTCCGCCCGAACAGGCTGCTGCAAATAACATGCCGGTCTTGCCGAGAATTCTTCTTAGGTAGGTACGATAACCTGGTATGCGGCTTCTCCCCAAATATTGTGACGCGTCACCAGTGCAGATTTGTTCAATCACAATGGCAAGTCTGGTCATCTCTTCTGTTGGCAGCTTACAGGCAGCTAGCATTCTTAAAGATCTTGCCAACATATAGTCGCCTGTGTAGACAGCTACGTGATTGCCGCTTAGTGTGTGAAGCGCCGGCCTGTCTCTTCTTGTTTCCGCACCATCTATGACATCGTCATGTACAAGTGTTGCAGCATGCATGGTTTCAATAGCTGCTGCAAGAGGTAGTGCCCGGTCTCTATCATAGCTGCCTGTCATGGCTGACGCTATTACCAGTGCCGGTCGGAGCCTCTTACCGCCGCCTGTGATCAGCTCACGCGCTGTTTTCTCAATATAGCTGTCAGCAGGGAAGCTCTTTTCGAGATAATCCTCGAAGAGTTCAAGCTCCTGTGCCAGCAAAGGCATGGATACCGCGTATTGCTTGTTCATAAACCCTTACTTCTGTTTGTTTTTGCGGATGCTTTTCTTCTGTCTGGGGAAAAACAATTTCAGTTTACGACTCTTCCAGATGCTTTCCCATACTCTGTTCAGCCAAGGCAGTAAATAATGATCCATACCGAATGCTCTGCCTGCTCCGCCCATTGTAGCTATAGCTGCGAAGCCGAGCCACCAGGTGTGATAGTAGAGTCCAGTAGAGGTAACAAACATAGCCATCATGCCAAGTGTTCCGACAGATGCCAGGAAGGTCAGGCTGCCGCTAAGCAGGAGCAGTCCCAGAATAATTTCTACCAGCGTCACGGTTATCTGGAAGAACATCTCCCAGCCCTGACTGCTGAGTGCCCAGCTCTCCATGATCCAAGGGACAAGATTGAAGCTGCCAAAATTGAAAATATCTATCTTTGCGAACATGTCTTTTGTAACTGCCGCGCCTTCGATCATCTTGCTGGCATAGGCTACCTCTAGATTTACGATCTTGAGCTTAATATCGAAGATCTCATCTATACGCAAGCCGCCGCCTGTAGCAGCCGAAACTGCGTCAGCTGCCAGCTGATAACCTCTGCTGAGTCCTGAGAATTCAGCAAGCTTAGGTCCGGTAAACCAACCTTCTGTTACTTTTTTGATACCTTCCAGCAACCAATAGAATCCCATGAACATACGAAGCGGGAAGAGCCACCAGGCTTGCATTTTTGTAGAATAATGCTTCTCGATAAAATGCTTGTCCTGTCTGCGTTCAACCAGCTCGTTTTTGAGATAGTTGAAGGGACCGCGGAAGCCCATGATCTCGAATAGATAATGGACGTTTACCAGGAATTTCATAACAACTGACAACCACGATGGCAGTTTCTTGCCCATGATTTCAGATACTGCGAAATAATTACCGATGCAAACCATCGTGCCGTGGAATGTTACTTCTACACGCTCTGGCTTCTGACCGCGAATTTCACGCAGGATATTAGCTGCTGCTCCATCGCCTGACTGAATGGCGTTCTCAACCATAGCAGCATAAGGATTGCCACTGTCATCTGCGAGTGCACCGCAGTCTCCGACCGCATATACACCTTCATGTTCAGTTCTGGCTGTTTCATCAACCTTGACTCTGCCGCCGCGGCCTTGACGCTCAAGACCGAGCGCATCCGCTTCGCTGCTGCAGCAGACGCCGGCGCACCAGATCAGAGTATCTGTTTTGATTTCGCCTTTTGCCGTGATGATTTTATTACCGACCATTTCATTGATGCCAGTCTGGAGCATGATTTCAATGCCCAGCTTGTCGGTCATATACTTATGAGCCTTAACACTGTTTTTCTCTTCCAGGGCAGGCAGTACGCGATCGAGCATGTCGACCAGTATAAGTCTGACTTCGCTATGATCGATATTATTTTCTCTTGCAAGTTTTTTCGACCAGTGGGCCAGTTCGCCAATCATTTCAACACCGGTAAAACCGGCTCCGCCGACGACAAATGTCAGCAGACTGCTGCGCTTCTGCGGATCTTGTTCAAGACCAGCCTTCTCGAAGCAATCTCTGATATGGTTTCTGATCTCGACGGCATCGTCGAATGACCAGAGGGTGAAAGCATTTTCTTCCAGTCCCGGTATACCGTAAAAAGCAGGCTTGCTGCCTATGGCTACGATACAGTAATCGTATTTGTATTCTTCCTTAGCTCCGACAAGCTTCTTATTGTCGAAATCGAAGTGATCAATTGAATCCTGGACCAGATTGACTCTGGTATCACGGAAAATCTCCTTAAGAGATATACGCACTGTTTCTTCGTCCTGACGATTGCCAGCGACTTCATGCAGTTCTGTCAGAAGAGTATGATAGCTGTTTCTGTCGATCAAAGTAATCTCGAGATCATCCTTTTTCCCCTTCTTATTGAGATAGATTGCGGCTGCGACACCGGCATATCCGGCACCGACTATGATTGCCTTCTTAGTCATTTGGCTGTTACCCTCCCATGGCCTCTGGCCCGATCACCGCTTCTCAGGCTGCAATCCTGCTCGGCGGCAATGTTTCCAACATATTCTTTTTTCAAATAAATAGTAGATATTTACTTGTTTACTATTTATGTATTGACGACTATAAGATTATATCAGGGATGGACCTGTTTTTACATAGAATAATATGAATGTATCGATAATATAAACGCTTACGGAAAAGCCAGCTGTTATAATGGTTACAGAAAACGATATATTTGTTAAACCCAACTATATTTATATGAAATGCACAAAAGAGTATATTTACAGCATTCGCGTTATCGTTTCCGAATCATAGTCGATCAAACCATCATCCTTCATTTTTCTCAGTTCTCGTGATAGAGATGTCCGTTGAACACCTATGTATTCTGCCAGCTCTTTTTTTGTCATTGTCAGGCAGATCGTTTTGCTGCCTTGTGAATTGATCTGTATCTCAATATAATCGAGAATTCTCTGCCTCAAGGTTCTATTGATCGTTTGTCTTATTTTACCACTTAGCAACGAGGTATTGTCAGATATTATTCTTAAGAAATTGAGCAGAACAGACTTATTGTTATGCATGAGCTCTAGCAGCAGATCATTCTGTAATGCGAGGATGGTGCTGTTTTGACGACAGGTTATTGTCATAGGGAAGCTGCTGTTTGAAGAGAATACAAGGTTACCGCCAAGAATATCACCAGGACCGAATCTCGCGACCAGCATCAAAGTGCCTTCTTCGCTTATTCTTTCGATAGCGATTTCTCCGTTGAGGATAATCTCAGCTGCCTGGCAGGGCTCACCTTCTATATGTACGATCTGGCCTTGCTGAAAAAATTTGACTAAGCAGCGTCTGTCAGATAGCAAATTGTTCAACTGTTCATTTGTGAAGCCTGCAAATAATGTCTGCATCGATAAGGCAGAAGTAATATTCTTAAGTCTGTCATTCTCTTGCAATACAGGATACCTCCCTCAGAATTGAAGCGGATATTCTTTTTCCAGTGTCAAATGCCTGATGGTGCTTAAACAATTACGTTAGTAGTTACCATGGTTACACATGTAAGTTTAGCATAAGGGCTAAGCTTTGTATCGAGTGAATCGGCGATTGTAGTTGATTGAAGAAGAGGAGTTCTAATTTTGAAGAAGAACATAATAACTCTGATAAGAATTTTGTTTCTGGGTCTGTTTCTATTTATAATAATCCAGGGGAGAATGCAGTTGTGGCTTATCATTTTTGCTGCCAGCTTAATCGCGGCGCTGCTTTTTGGACGTGTTTTCTGTGGTTATATCTGCCCGATGAATACAATCATGCGTCCTGTAAGCTGGCTCTCGCGCAAGCTCAAGTGGCAGACTAATAAGAAACCACGAGGAATAGAATCAGGCTGGCTGGCGATCGTACTGCTTGCCATCTCCCTGCCGTTAATGCTTGTTGCCAAGAGGGTACTGCAAAAAGATGTCCCCGTGCTGATAATATTTCTGATACTATCGGCAGTTGTAACACTGCGCTATAAGCCAGAGATTTTTCATAATCTTCTCTGTCCGTTTGGTGTTCTGCAGAAATTAACCGGCAGATTCGCTCTTTATGGTGAGCGAGTAGAAACCTCTGCCTGTACCGGATGTCACAAATGTGAGAAGGTATGTCCGGCAGAAGCAATTGTAGTTGATTCTTCGACTAAAAAGGCCACGATCAATGCTTCTTTATGTCATCAGTGTCAGGACTGTGCGATCACATGTCCTTTCAATGCCATATCCTATGGCCGCAACAATCATTGAGCTATCAGCTATCTGTCTGCTCGACCGGATAGAAGCAGCCGCCTGTGTATACAAGCATGAATATAATGTAGTGTCGCAGACTGTCCTGATTGCGCTTAACCAGCCCGCGAACATATTGTTCATCGAAGGTTAAGAGGTCCTGACATTCTTTTAGCAGCAGCAGCAGGCTCTCCAGCAGTTTAAGCTTGTCCTTGCTCTGATCCTTCTCGTTTATTTCAATATAGTCGAGAGCGATCAGTTTGCGTATGAACACTGAACTCTGATGCCAGGTGTGCTCTGTCTGCTGATGGGCGGTGGACAGACCACCTCCTCGAATGGCTGCTGTAGACGAAGCATCAAGCTTTTGCAGCGTAAGTCTGGCAAAATCCCTAAGCTGGGGAAGTTCTCCAGCCAGCTTCATCATGACATTTGCGTCCATGTCCTGCATCATATGCGCGAAACGAACAACTTTGTCCTGAAGAAGGTTGCGCCAGGCGTTTAAACCCAGCTCCATCTTGATTTGATTCTCAGTTCTATATATCATTTCTAATCCATGAGGGCAGCTGTCATAAGACCGCTGCCCTTCGTATCCCTTCAAGAGTATCTATCACGGGATTTATTCTATTACAAAAAGCAGTCATTAACAATTGGCAATTGCTGATTACAAGAGTATACAACAACAAAATTAAGAAGGTATAAGAGCCTGAAAAGGCCGTTTAGACTAGCTAATTTGACTATGAATGTTTAGAATGTAAATAGATGTAAAATTTTATGCATGCCGGTTCAAGACCAGCCGGCCTAAGATGAAGGGAGGAAGTTCGGCTCAGCTTGAATTATAGTATAGGCCGGACTGAATGAGTACGATGAAATACGCTTTATTCGCTTTTCGCGGTGATCCCATGTGCTTTATCCATGTTATGCTGAATGCTCTTGATCTGAAGTCCGCAGGGCATGAAGTCAAGGTCGTTCTTGAAGGTGAAGCTGTCAAGCTGATCAAACCTATGCAGGAGGACAACAATCCTCTGTTCAAAAAGTTGCAGGATCAGGGGTTGATAGACTGTGTTTGCCGTGCATGTTCTGCAAAATTAGGCGTGCTTGAGTATAACGAACAGTCAGGCATCAGATTGGCAGATGAAATGAGTGGCCACCCGGCCATGAGCACTTATATTGCCCAGGGCTGCGAGATCATAACCTTCTAATATGAAGATCAGGCAGGTCGTAACGGCTTTTATTAGTCATAATAATAAATGGCTGCTGATGAAGCGAGCTGATAATAGCAAAATTGCTCCGGGCTACTGGCATGGTGTCGGCGGCCATATAGAGGATGGTGAGTTCTGTGAGCCTGAGAGGGCTATCAGACGTGAGATATTTGAAGAGAGTG
>JAAYFZ010000104.1 GCA_012727965.1 Clostridiaceae bacterium | reverse complement strand
GCAAGCAGATCCACTGCCTGCTGCCTCAACCGATACTGGCGTGCAGCCTAAGCTTACTATCATTATTCCTGCACGAAATGAGCAGCAGCGTTTACCGCCGCTGCTTGAATCGCTTGCCAAACAAGACATCCAGTATCATGAACTGATAGTTGTAGATGATCAGTCAGACGATGATACCGGCTTACTGGCCTTAGCGGCAGGTGCGAGAGTTATCAGGACAGATCGTCTCGATGATGAGAGCTGGATCGGTAAATCTTTTGCCTGTTGGACAGGAGCCCAAGCATCTAGCGGCGATTGGCTGCTTTTCCTCGATGCTGATACAAGACTTGAAACCACGGACAGTCTGCGCAGATTGATGTCTGCCTATACAAAAATGCAAGGCAGCGGTATCTTGTCACTGCAGCCATATCACCGTACAAAAAAGATCTATGAGAGCTTCTCCGCTATCTTCAACATCATTGTGATCGCTGGGATGAACTCTTTTACTCCCTGGGGCGAAAGATTCACAAGTGCGGGGTCCTTCGGCCCATGTATCATGATGAATCGGCAGGAATATTTCCAAACCGGCGGGCACAAAACTGTAAGTTCAGCTGTCATGGATGATCTGGCACTAGGTGTTCTCTTCCAGAAGCATGGACTGGCCACTATCGGATATAGTGGCCGAGGACTGATCAGTTTTCGGATGTATCCAGAAGGCTTCCGCTCTCTGTTTGAGGGCTGGACCAAGAGCTTCGGCACTGCTTCATCTTCGACACACCCATTTGTTTTTGCGATGATCATTGCCTGGATCAGCGGCGGCTTCTCAACAGTCGCGCTTCTTGTCCGAGCTATTATCGACGGCTCGCCGCTCTGGCTGACAGCTGCAATTGTATCAGTATTAGTTTATATGCTGCAATTAATCTTCCAGGCCAGACGCACAGGCAATTTCAAAATATACATGCTTGTTCTCTATCCGCTTCAGCATCTTTTTTTCACAGTATTATTCCTCTGGTCACTTTTTATGACCAAGGTTCTGCATACAGTGAACTGGCGCGGACGCAAGATCAAAGTTTGAACTGCTTTGGAAGGAGATATCTATGCGCATAATTGAGCTGCCCAATTTCTGGACTATCATCATTGACTTCGTAGCCTGGTTCATCATACATATGGCTACTTCCATCTTCACACTCAAACTGCCGGATCGTTTTTTCGCACGTGACAGCTGGCTCTATCGCTGTCGTAAGTGGGAGGATTCCGGTCGAATATGGGATAAACTGTTCAAAGTAAAATCGTGGAAGGAAAAACTTCCAGACGGTGCGGCTATTCTCAAGCAAGGATTCTCCAAGAAACAGCTTCAAGAGGCTGATGCTGGTTATTTCGAACGCTTCGTACTTGAATCGAGAAGAGCCGAGCTGACTCATTATCTGGCCATACCACCAGCGGTTCTCTTCTTCCTCTGGAATCCAGTCTGGGTCGGAATTTTTATGGTTTTTTACGCATTAGCAGCAAATGCTCCCTGTGTGCTGGCTCAGCGTTATAATCGGCCTCGCTTCGCACGTGCAGCCAGTCGTTTAAAAACTAATTCCGTTGCAACAGCCAGCAGCCAGCCAGCCAGCGGTGTCCAGAGATAACCGACAACAACGCAAACTGCAGCCACGGCCCAGTTCAGTCTGCTCTTTGGAATAACTATGCCAGTCAGCAGCATGGGCAGAAACACGCCGAAAATAAGCACCAGGTTCAGAAGCGGTGCGAACAGCGCCAGATCTAGAGGAAACCCCAATAAACTAAACACAATACCAAAAATAGCCAGCAACAGTGCCGCGCCCGGAAGAGGTCTGCGCACTACGCCAAGAGGAATCAGGAAACTGCGCCAGACAGCTGCGGTCTGCGATCCGCCCAGTACAGCGCCAGCGATATTACGAAGACCAACCAGTAGAAATGTCGGATTCATCTTGAATATTAATCTCTCAGAATGCTCACCGTAGCTTCGTTCATGCATGGCCGTGATCGCGACTGCATCAAGCGGCCACATTATCACTATGAGCAATGCATAAGGTAGTGCGGCCAACCAGGCTGACGGCTCCATCCCCCAGCCGATCCCCCAGAGATCATTCCACCAGACACCAGGATTCATTATCGGAAAAGAAGGCTGCGATACAAGTTCAGGTCTGATACCGAATAATAAAGGCAGCAGCAATCCTACGGCAACAGACATCGGAATTGCCAGCCAGACTAATTTGCGACGATAAAGAATATAAAACCCCAGTGCACCGACGATCAACAGGATGATTCCTAGCCAAATATCGGCAGAACCTATAGACCAGGCTATTAATTTGACTGAAGCGCTTTCCAGAACAAGTTCCGGATGGATTTTGTCCAAAAGCAATCATCTACCTGGCACCTCCGTTTCGCCATACTCATTTCGACGGCAAGCAGATCGTAGTACATAACCGGCTTGATCAAATGCATGAACTGTTTTCATTCAATCTATATCCTGGACCAAGCGCTAAAAAAGGCATTTATGGCGTTTTGCTTAATATCGGCGAATCTGAAGGCTGGGTAACTGCTCACGCTTCAACCGTCAGGGTTATTACACCTTATGACAATCAAATCACGATCATGCATGAAGGTGCCAGCGGCGGCGGCAAGAGCGAGATGATCGAGCAGATCCATCGCGAAGATGACGGCCGCGTTTTACTGGGTATAAACACCGTCTCTGAAGAGAAGCACTTACTTGAGCTCAAGGATACCTGCGAACTTCAGCCAGTTACAGATGATATGGCTTTTTGCCATCCTGATATTCAAAACGAAAGTGGCAGACTCGTGGTAAAAGACGCTGAGCAGGGTTGGTTCCTACGTATCGACCATATCAACAGCTATGGCACAGATCCACATTATGAAAAAGCATGTATCCATCCGAAAGAGCCTCTGATCTTCCTCAATCTGGAAGGTCATCCCTATTCAACATGTTTACTATGGGAACCGATAATGGATGAGCCAGGCAAGCCCTGTCCCAATCCGAGAGTCATCATGCCCCGCAAGCTGGTTGATAACGTGGTCGATGAAGCTGTCGAAATCGACATCAGAAGCCTCGGCGAACAGCCTTAACAATATGTTCCAGATAGCGGTCGGCAATATCCAGATCATTCATGGAATAGAGCATGCGTGAACCAACTACATCCTCAATTTCATTAAAAATTGGCTGTCCATTATCATAAATCAAATCAATTCCGACCAGGCCAACATCTATTCTGTTAATTAATTGTTTGATAAAAACTTTTTCACAATGGTTTAGCTCATGTACGATAGCTTCACCGCCGAGACAATAATTACTTCGGAAATCGCGTTCCGGATCAGAACGTCTCAGCATTGCAGCTTCGATATGACTACCGATAACATATACACGCAGATCTCTACCGAGGTCACTAGCCGCCTGCTGAATGATAAGCTCATTCACTGGCGGCTTGCCTATATGCTCATAACTGCCAAGAGCAGCCAGATATTCATTCTCATCGCGTACAAGCTGAACACCGCGGCCGCCGCGGCCGTCAACCGGCTTGATCACAGTCGGCCCCTGCCAGGGCAGACTGTAGTAATCCGGCCAATTACCTGCAGTACTGCAAAAAACAGAAGGCATGACCGGCAAGCCGGCTGCTGATGCCAATTGCATTGATCTTCTCTTATCCAGACAGATTTCGCTGACGATGGCACGGTTAAATACTGGCAGATCCATTGCTTCCAGATGATGAGCCAGAAAAGGATCTCCTGTTCGATTGATAGCAAAATCAGGCAGGACAGCAGCTCTGCCCTCATAGCTGACCATAGGATGATGGTTGTCGAAGCCACATTCGATCTCTTCAGCATAGATCAGGTTGAGCGTCACATGAAGGCGCTCTGCCGATCTCACATATTTTTCAATATAGGCCTGATTACGCTCTGCCTCAGTTCTACTATAAATGATCCAGCCATGTAGTCTCATAATGATCTGCCTCCTGAAATCTCTTCCCTGATATGGCGCATGATAAATGCGGCTGTATCCACACCAGTACATTCATAAAGCGTTTTAAAATGAGCATTGGAATTGACCTCACAAATCAGCGGTTCACCTTTTTCATTTATCAGCAAATCAACGCCAGCGAAATCCAGACCCAATATATCACAAGCCGCAAGCGCAAGTTCCATCTGCTTGTCATCAGGTATCCAGACCTCCATTTCCCCGCCCAGAGTAAGATTAGCCCGGAACTCACCCGCCTGTGCGGTTCTTCTCATAGCACCAATAACTTGACCACCCACAACCTGAAGCCTCAGATCACTGCCCTGGCCAGCAGCTATATATTGTTGGAAGAGAAATCCGCTGCCTTGGCTTCGCAAGAGTATTTCCACGATCTGATCACGTGTTTCTGCCAGAAAAACTTGTCCTCCGAAGGAACCGACACTCTGCTTGATAACCAGAGGCAGACCAAGCCTGGCTATGACTCCATCAACAAAACCATGATCTGTATAGCCAATATTGGCAAAAGTCATCGGCGCGATGATAGTACGCGGTTGTGGCAGCTTGGCCTCGGCCAGAGCGAGATGCGTCTTACCCTTGTCATCACATAGTTCGATGGCTCTTGCTCTGTTAAACAGTCGAAGCGCGCTCTGCTCAAGAAATTCGGCCAGACGAATATCTTTATCCCAAAATAGACAAAAAGCAGGATGATCCATCTTGATTGGTCCATCCTGCAAATCGATCAGCAGTTCGTCATTATGTATAAGCATAAGCTTAATATCATTGTCTCGAGCAGCTTTTTGCAGCCAGTCATATAGCTCAGTAAATTTGTCTGAGCTTAGAAATCTATTTACTACAAGCCAGCCCTCAATCATTACGATCTCCTTAACGCGCTGACACAAGCCAAACGCAATCAGCCGATGATATTAATCTTAGCTGAAAGGAGAGATATTTTCAATTAAGACGCAAGACCACGCTTATATGATATGGCTGAGAAAAGCCTTGGTGCGATCATTCTGAGGATTGTCGAAAACCTGTTCAAATGATCCCTGCTCAACAATTTGTCCT
>JAAYFZ010000103.1 GCA_012727965.1 Clostridiaceae bacterium | reverse complement strand
TCGACCACTCACCTCATACGTCTTTTCATAACGTTTTAGAAACGTATAATGTGACTGTGAGGTTTTATTTATGCGTGCACGAATTGAATGAGAGGTATATTTATGAAAACAGATAAGGTTTTATGGGGTTTGTTATTTCTTGGCGGCGGTATAGTACTGCTGCTGGCTGCCCTCGGTATCGGAATGGAGTTCGAACTGATGAAGGTAATTTCTTCGATCCTCCTGTTAGGTATCGCACTGACTAGCTTCATACGTTTCAGATTTTTTCTGTCAATGGTGCCGCTGGCTTTTGTCGTTTATATCTGGAAGGAGCAGCTAGGGCTTGAGAATGTAAATCTCTGGCTGCTTATATTGGCATCAGTTGTCCTCAGTATCGGACTCTCGATTATTTTCCAGAGGAAACATCATTTTCGCAGCCATAAGCATTCAGACACCTGGTCTGAGACCAAAGAAGTAATAAACGATGATGAATATGTGACTATCGACAGCAGCTTCGGCGAACAGACAAAATATGTTCATGCGTCTAATCTTAAGCAGGTCAACATCGGCGGTCATTTTTCGACGCAGAAGATATTCTTTGACCAGTGTCAGATTAGTCCAGAAGGCTTAAAAATTGATATAAGCGCCAATTTCTGCGAGATCACGATCAATATGCCAAGAGAATGGCGGATCGTTAATAAAGTAAATGTTTTTGCCGGCTCGGTAAAAGAAAGCGATACACTATCTGCAGATGTGCGTACACCTGTTGAGCTGCGTGGTAGTGTAAGCTTCGCAGAGGTCGATATCAACTATATTTGATTGTAGATATTCACTTGGCCGAGCATTTACGGCCAAGCTGGATCAAGCATTTGGACAGCCGGCAAATACCGGCTCAGCTCTGAGGTGGACAATTACGCCAACCGCGCAGGTACTGCTCGGGGATAGGGCAACCAGCTGATGAATCAGGTGTACAATGCCTGATTGGCCAATACGGGTTTCGAAGGAGCTCGCGGCCCAACGCGACAAGATCCGCACGTTCATTACCAAGTATGTCTTCGACCTGTTCGATAGAATTGATCAGGCCGACAGCGACAACAGGAACATCACAGGTCTGGCGAATCTTCTCAGCCAAGCCGACCTGATAACCGGGATAAGCCTTGATCGGCGCAGTAAGCAGCCCGCCGCTGCTGATATGGAAGGCGTTGATCTCGGCTTTTGCCATGTTGATAATTTCGATTGTCTGATCTAGATCCAGACCGCCCTGCAGGTAATCTGAGGCCGACAGGCGAATAATCAGCGGCTTATGCTCCGGCCAGTAGTTTCTGACTTCAGCTATTATTTCCTTGAGAAAACGAATGCGGTTCTCTAAACTGCCGCCATAATTATCTGTTCTCGTATTTGACAGTGGTGAGAGAAACTCATGAATAAGATAACCGTGTGCGCCATGCAGTTCAATCAGATCATAGCCAGCCTGATCCGCTCTTCTGGCAGCTTGGCCAAAGGCGAGGACAGTCTCGTGGATTTTCTCTTGCGACATCTCGCGAGGAACCGGATACTCTTTGCTGAAGTTAATAGCGCTGGGAGCAATAGTTACCTCATCCTCAGCCTCACATTTGCGTCCGGCATGGGCGAGCTGAATACCAGCTGCAGCGCCGCCGTCATGAATCTGCTTGACGACCGAAGCTAAGCCCTCGATCTGGCTATCTTCCCAGATGCCTAGATCCCAGGAAGATATACGTCCCTGTGATGTCACTGCAGTTGCTTCCTGGATGATCAGACCAGTGCCGCCAATCGCTCGCGAACCGTAATGAACGCGGTGGAAATCCTGGACGATCCCGTTGTTATCACTGCTGTACATACACATTGGTGCCATCACAATGCGATTTTTCAGCTCCAGATTTTTAAGTTTATATGCTTCGAAAGCCTGCATGAAAAATACCTCTTT
>JAAYFZ010000102.1 GCA_012727965.1 Clostridiaceae bacterium | reverse complement strand
GTCTACACTGGTATCTATGAACCTGATCATCCCACAGCCGATGAACAAGGCTTTCGCCAGGATGTTATTGATCTGGTAAAAGAACTGCATGTGCCAATTGTCCGTTATCCAGGCGGCAACTTCGTGTCTGGCTATAACTGGACTGATGGCATCGGGCCAAAGGATAAGAGGCCAACAAGACTTGACTATGCCTGGAAATCGATCGAAACAAATCAGGTTGGTATCAATGAATTTGCTGATTGGTGCAATAAGGCAGGCAGTCAGGTGATGGCAGCTGTTAATATGGGAACCGGAACTGAGCAGGAAGCCGGTTACATGATCGAATACTGTAATTTCCCCGGTGGCACCACCTGGAGTGATCTGCGTAAAGAGCATGGCTATGAGCAACCACATGATATCAAGGTTTGGTGTATCGGCAATGAGATGGACGGCGACTGGCAGACCTGTCAGATGGACACAGATGCTTATGGGCGAAAAGCCAGACAGACTGCTAAGATTCTGAAGTGGGTCGATCCTTCAATTCAACTTGTTGCCTGCGGAAGCTCTACTACTCTTCAGAAGACATACCCAGAATGGGACAGAATCGTTCTTGAGCACGTATATGAAGACGTTGAGTACCTTTCATTGCATCGTTATTATGAAAATGAAGGTAATTTGAACGACTTCCTGGCTTCATCAACAGATATGTCTGATTTTATCCAGACAGTCACATCGATTTGTGACTATGTTAAGGCGCTGCGCCGCAGCAAGAAGCAGCTTATGCTTAGTTTTGATGAGTGGAATGTCTGGTATCAGAAAGATCAGAAGGATCATGGATATGAGATTGCTCCGACATTGATCGAAGACCAGTACTCAATGCTTGACGCGCTTGTTTTCGGTTCGATGATGTGTACACTGCTTAACCATTCAGATCGAGTAAAAATGGCCTGTCTGGCACAGCTAGTCAACGTTATTGCTCCTATCCTGACTGAAAAAGGCGGCCGGGCGCTTCGTCAAACCACATTTTATCCATTCAAAGATGTATCAAATCTAGCAAAAGGCAAGGCCCTTAAACTGCTGACTCATTGTGATACATTTGAGTCTGAACGCTATGGTACTGCAAATACTATCCAGACAGCTGCTTCCTATGATGAGGATAATAATGAAATCATTCTATTTGCTGTCAATGCCGACCAGCAGGATGAACAAGAGATCACAATCGATCTGAGATCATTCGGCAATGTTGAGATGGTTGGACGAACAGTCTTGCATCATGAGGATATATATGCTAAAAATACCTTTGACGACCCTTACAAGGTTGTTCCAGCAGAGGCTGAAATCATTAAGTCTGCCGGTGGTAGCTCGATAGAGGTAGTTGTTCCGGCTATGTCCTGGAATGTGATGAGATTTAAGTGTATCGAATAAGAAACTATTTTACAAAAGCTCTTTCGCAGGTGTGGAATCTGCTTACGAGGCATGGTCAGAAGCGAATTAGCATTCGTTCGCTTCTGACCTTGCTTTTCGTTTTTGTGTCAGTTGTGCCAACCCTTCTTGTTGGCTTTTATTTCTACAATCAATCCGCTAAGACTATGAATGAGAGGATAAGCAATTACTCGAATCAGATTACAGGTCTTACTGCTGAGAGTATCGGCAGTAAATTGGCTGATGTTGAAGCATACAGTATTGAAACAGCCTATTCGGACCGTGTTCAGGAGTACATGCTTGATCCGGTTCCAGTAAATGATTGGAGCAGAAATCAGCTTCTATCCAGCATAAGACAAGACTCAGGCATAAAAGTCGCCAGACAGAATGAAGACTTCATTGTGACACTACTGAATCCTTCGCAGCAGCAAACTATCATTTATGGCAATTATGGT
>JAAYFZ010000101.1 GCA_012727965.1 Clostridiaceae bacterium | reverse complement strand
TTTTGACCGACACTAAGGGCAATGGTATAATGAACAGCGTTATCAACGGTTTCGAGCCTTGGATGGGTGAAATCGAAACACGTCAGCACGGTGTTCTTGTGGCCTGGGAACCGGGTGAAGCTGTTACTTATGGATTGTATAATGCTCAAGAACGCGGCAGCCTGTTTATCGGAGCCGGAACACCTGTTTATGAGGGCATGATCGTAGGGCGTAACCCGAAAAATGAGGATATAGTCGTCAATGTCTGCAAGAAGAAGCATGTTACCAACATGAGAGCTTCTGGAGCTGACGATTCACTAAGATTGGTTCCGCCTATATTGATGAGTCTCGAGCAGTTTCTGGAATTCGTATCGGATGATGAGCTGATAGAGATCACGCCGAAAACTATCCGTCTGCGCAAACGTGTTTTGCGTGCAGACCAGCGAGCACGTATCCGTTCAAAAAAACAACAAGGAAAATAATAAGGGCGATAGATGATACTGCCGGCCGATCAGGTTAACGGAGGTCCGACCAGATGGTGTCGAAAAGAGTAACAAGGACATTGACTATAGTGGTAGTAGTATTCCTGCTGATTTCTGTCACTGCAGCAGGCTTCTATTTTGGCTTCTCTTATGTGCTGGCACAGAACAACCGTTTTGACCAGCTGGAGTCGGCTTTTGACGCGACCGGAAGTTCGCCGATCAATGAAGCTACACCCGGTTCGGTCGAGATCATTATCCCTCGAGCATCAGACACTAAGGATATCGCTGAGATTCTTGAAAAAAAGGGAATGATAGGCAATTCACTCATGTTTACGATCTTGTCGAAGTTTAACGGCTTCGATGGTTCCTATATTGCCGGTACTCATTACCTGATAGAGGATCTAAGCTATGATGAGATCATGTTTATTCTGACGCGAAGGCCTCAGCCTGTTCAGGTTACCTTCCCGGAGGGTATCTCCTACAGGGAAGTCAAACAGAAGCTGCGCGAAGCTGGCGTCAAGTTTGATGAGAATGTTCTGGATAATATGATGCGCCGCCCCAATCTATTCATTGATTATGATTTCGTTAAGCAGATTAAGCCGTCCACGAACCGGGATTGGATGCTTCAGGGTTACTTATTCCCTGATACATATTTCTTCGATGTAAACTCTGATGAAGAAACGATCATCAGAACCTTCCTCAATAATACAGATAAGAAGCTGACACAGGAAATTTATGATCGTGCCGAGCTTATGAATATGTCGATGGATGAGGCTGTTACTTTAGCTTCTCTGATTCAGGCAGAAGCCATGAATGTCACAGAAATGGCTGATATCGGTGGTGTTTTTCATAATAGATTAGAGATAGATAAGTCACTCAGTTCAGACACCACGATCAACTATCTTAGACAGGAGAATGGCCTGGCTCCAGTGCTTTGGCTGTCTCTGGCAGAAATCGAAATGTTTAATGACAATGCCTATAGCACTCATGCAAATATTGGTTTACCTCCTGGACCGATAAATTCGCCAGGCATAGCAGCTATTGAGGCTGCTCTCTGGCCTGTTGATCATGAGTTTTTATTCTTCAGCGCTACAGGTGAGGACGGCAAGACTCTGTTCGCTTTAACATTCGAACAGCATCAGGCCAATATTCAGAATTACCTCAATAATCTGGAGAATGAGCAAAATCAAGAGGATCAGGCTGAAACGGAAGCAGATACAGTCGAACCGTAAAAAGTCCGTCTATTCTGATTGAGCAAAGGAGAAACAGATCGCCCCTTGATCTGATACTAAAATGAATCCATATAAGAAAAAAGAACTTAAGGCCGGTATCGAGCTGCTTGCTCCTGCTGGTGATATGAATAAGCTGGATATGGCGATCAAATATGGTGCCGATGCAGTCTATCTCGGAACGACCGCTTACAGTCTCAGAGCTGCCAGCGGTAATTTCGATTTATCTTATGGTCTTCCGGCTGCCGTTGAGAAGGCTCATCAAAACGGACTGCCAGCGTATGCAACAATGAATATTTTGGCGACACCTGAAGATTTTCACCAGGCTGAGGCTGCTGTCAGAGCGATAGCCGACAGTGGTGCAGATGCTGTTATTGTTTCAGATCCGGGCATGTTCACATTGGTAAAAGAAACCAGACCTGAGCTTGAGATTCATATCAGCACACAGGCCAGCATAACCAATGCAAGAGCCTGCCGATTCTGGTATGAACAAGGCGCACGCAGAATAGTTCTGGCGCGTGAGCTCAGCATGGAGGATATAAAAAAAATTCGGGCCGATATTCCTGAGGATCTTGAACTAGAGGCTTTTGTCCATGGTGCCATGTGCATGGCCTGGTCAGGACGCTGCATGTTGTCTGCTCATTTGACTGGCCGAAGCGCCAACAAAGGTGCCTGCACTCAGACATGCCGCTGGAAATTTCGTTCGGAGCCTGCTGAGCAGTACCTCCTTACTGAGATGAAGAGGCCTGAAGATCAACTGCTAATGGAAGAAGACCAGCGTGGAACCTATATTTTTAATGCCAAGGATCTCTGTATGATCGATCATATTCCTGAACTGATCAGAAGCGGCATCAGCAGCTTCAAGATCGAGGGCAGGACTAAGAGTCCTTTTTATGTTGCTACTGTTGTCAAGGCATACAGGCAGGCTATAGATACCTGGGCTGCTGATCCTGATAACTTTGTAACGGATCCTGACTGGCTTAGAGATCTTACTCAGACTGTGCATCGACCATTCGATACTGGCTTCTACTTCACATCTCCTCAAGAGGATGCAAAAGTATTCGAAGATGACACAATGATTCGAGAGGCTGCTGTTGTGGGAATGGTAAAAGGCTGGCTTCCCGAGAGTAGACTTGTTCTTGTTGAGCAGAGAAATAAAATCAGTCTTGGTGATGAACTTGAACTAGTTCAGCCTCGTGGAAGGCATATCAAACTGCGTGCTGACAAAATACTCGATATTGAGCAGAAGTCAATCGACTCAACCCCTCATCCGCAGATGATGTATTATCTGCCAATGGAAGAACATGTCTCGCCAGGTGCGTTCATCAGGCGCTCAGGAGATAAGGATAAACCTACAGACTCTATTTAAGCTCAGTTTTGCCAGGTCCTTGGTTGCTGAAATGACTGAACAAGCGGGCCAGCAGGCCGCGCAGCTGGCGGTCAAGACCGAATTGTGTGAATACTTCTATAACAATGACCAGGATGACTGGACCGACAAAAATACCAGTTAGTCCATAGGCAGAGACACCGAAGATCATCGACAACAGTGTAGCCATCGGATGCAGATGCATTGCATTGCCTAAAATATGGGGTTCTAAAAAACGCCTGGCTACTGACATTACGACCAGCATGACAATTGCACCTATGCCTCCAAAAATGTTGCCATTTACAAACATATAGAGAATAATAGGAATCATTGTCGCACTGATGCCAAGTAATGGCAGGAAATCTACGATTGCGGCAACTACTGATAGAATCACAGCATATGGCATACCGATTAGAGTGAAGCCTATAAGTGCTTCGAAGAATGTTATGAATAAGAGTAGAATATAACCGCCAATGACGCGGAATAGAGTATTGGACAGTGAACTGACAAGACCGAAGGTTTTGCGAACGAAGTTCCTGTCCTTTATATTTCTGTACATAAATTTGTATATACTGCGGCTGTCAGCTGCAAAATAATAGCCCGACATCAGAACTACCACTACACCGATTATAATCGCAGGCAGGTTGCCCAGGAATCTGCCCGCGAAATTGAGAATACCACCGGCAATGTCAGGCAGCGCCTGAATTAGTCTCTCTTGAAGACTGATTAGTCCACTGCTGATCATATTTATTATGCTCTCGTCGAAGAGGCCGCCTAAACGAACAGACCATTTAGCAAGGAGATTAGTAATACGCTCTATGAGTGATGTGTCTTTTACAAATTCTGGTATATAGGAGGCTAGTGATCTGACCTGGCTCACAGTAGCGAAAATTATCCCCGCCAGTGCAGCTATCAGAATTATCACGACAAGGATATAAAACACTCCTGCTGCTCTGGCTTCACTTCTGGATGGAGCGAGGCCAGGTACTCTCTCGGCAATTTTCCATTTGTGCTTTTTAGAACCTGAAGCTAGCCATTTTAACAATTTGCGCCATTGATATGAGAGCATATAGGCAGTCCTGGCAAGTATCAGACCAATGGCAAATGGAATAAGTATTACAAGTACTGTTGCACCAAAATAAATAACAAGTCCGATAATTGCAAAAATCAGCAAATATTTGACAATGGCAAATACTGCGGCTGCATCCTTATAAAGTCTTCCGTGGTCGTCCATTTGTTTGTACCAGAATCAGCAGGGTCGCCCAATTGATCTCTGCTGCCCTTCCTGCAAATTTTGATTATGATTCAGTCAGATGTTCAGCTTCCAGAGAACATCACTGTCATTTTATCATGAAATACTATTAAAATAGCTCACGCCAATCGTGAGAAGCATTATTATTAATGCTAAGGCCAGTTTCCAATCACCTGGGAAGAGGCGTAGACGTTTTTTCTCCTGTCCGGTATAGCTGCTGTAATTGCCGATAATCACCAACAGCGGTACTAGTGCTACTGCCGCAATACAAGACGATATAAGAGAAGCGTAAAACAATGACTGCGTCGTTTCAGTACTTATCTCCAGCATACTCTTGGTAAGTCTAGGTAACAGGGGATTTAGCAGCATGAGTGATATGTTGAGAGAAATATGGCAGATGATAGGCGGCATAAGACTCTGGCTCTTATACCGCAAATAGCCAAGCATTAACCCGGCCAGTAGTGGTGGAAGAATAAATAACGGGTCGAGATGAAACAAGGTAAAAGCTGCTGCCTGCCAGAATATGACGATTGCCATGCGACTCCTGCTGGCCAGGCTGCCTTGAATTACACCTCTGAACATCAGCTCCTCGGCAAAAGCCGGCAAAAATGCACTTATGATAAGAATTACCAGTTTTATATTCCAGGGTGCGCTCCAAATAATATCCGTGCTGAAAACATAAGGAGTTGTCGAAGCAGGTAGCTGCCAGCCAGTTCTGATCAAAAAATATACCAATAGATTGTTCAGCCCCTGAAATACTGCGGCTGCTGGTATGCCGGCCGCTAATGCAAGGATAATTGTTCCTGCCCTGGGTCTGCCACCGGCTATAATTGCCGGATCAATTCGAAAAATAAGAATAATCAGAATGGTGGGAAGCAGAATCAGCATTCCCTGTGTTAACAGACCGCTTGCAGCGAAAGATGATAATGAGTTTGAATACAATACGCGTCTGATAGCCGGCGAATTTTGTATTAGCAGATCTGCGAGAAGATAAAACACAGTATGCAAAAGAAGCAGTGTGCCGGCATGAGAATAATTAGCTATGGAAGCTTCAGACTTATCCTGATCAATGCCGGTACCACGAATGCGCGGCTTGGCTTTTGCCATTATGATTTTTTGCAATGAGCGTTTGCCCGGATCATGATTCTTCTTCATTGCTCTGTCTGCTCCATATGTTTATACAGCTCCAGCTGCCATGTTGAGCCACCAGTTCCATAGCCCTATGATTTCCTGTTCGAATAGCAGAACCAGAATAACTGCAAGGGATATATAGGGTCCGAAGGCCAGAGAACCGTCAGTTTCTGGTTTGATTCTGCGCATAATCAGTAGTACTAGTGCTGGCAGGGATGCAATAACAAAAGCAAGGACGAAGACCATAAGTATGCCGGGGAAACCGGTTATCAGGCCGGCTGCAGCCAGCAATTTTACATCTCCCATACCCATGGCTTCTTGTTTCATAATGCGGTAACCAAGCCAGCTGATCAGCAGAAGCAATCCACCTCCACCCAGAGCTGCAGCTAAACGGATCAGCAATGATACCAGTGAACGTTCGCTGAAAAACCACAATAACAAGGCAGATGGAACTAAAAGCAACAGAAACTGGTCTGGAATTATTCTTGTACGACTGTCCGCAATCATAATCAGGAATAACAATAGGCAAATTAAAAAACTGATTACACTAACAATTCCTGGTTGTTCTTTCTGCCTTAGGAAAAAAACTGCCAGGACTGAAGCTCCTGTCAGACCAATGGCATAAGGCGTAAATGGTATCTGTTGTTTTCTGTAGAGCTCGGCAGATGCACGCTTCTCGCCATAATCAAGCAACCATTCGATCGGCATGCGTCGAAATAACAAAAAAGCACCCAAAGCTGCAGCGGCTGCAACCAGATATTGTATGATTACAAAAGGCATGCAATGCTCCTTCCGGATATTTGTAGTTAACGTATCTGAAGTCACAGTTAGCCAACTGGCAAGCTGAGATATTCATAATGTTTAGCCACTTATGGTATTATAAGGCATTATCATTGTATTTGGTATTAAATCTATTCGACAACAGCCATAAATCCGGATACCAGGGCAGTGCTGTTTATTTTTTGAATAGAGTAATGTATAATTTTTGCTTGGTAAAAAATGGAGGTCTTGAATGAATATTGACGCTAAACATATAAGCGAAAGAATCGAAGCTCATTTGATGTCAGAGTCTGCCTGCAGTCCGCAGAGATGTCAGCCACATGATTTCTGGCTGGCGCTGTCCCGTACTGTCATGGAGATGCTCGCTCCTGGTTGGGAAAAAACCGAAATTGCTTATGAGAAGGTAAGACAGGCTCATTACTTCTCGGCTGAGTTTCTAATCGGCAGATCACTTGTGAACAATCTGGTTAATCTTGGTCTGTATGAAGCTGTTCAGGAATCAGTCGAGTCTTTTGGTTATGATCTGCGTGAACTTGAAGAAGAAGAGACAGATCCTGGTCTTGGCAATGGCGGTCTCGGCCGTCTTGCGGCCTGTTTCCTCGATTCATGCGCAACAGCTGATCAGCCTGTTACAGGCTACGGAATTCTCTATCGTTATGGATTATTCAGACAGGCTTTTGAAAATGGTTTCCAGAAGGAATACCCTGATGCCTGGATGGAAAAAGGCTATCCGTTTATGGTAAGACGTGAGAAGGACAGAGTTCTGGTGCATTATCAGGACATGGACGTATATGCTGTGCCTTTTGATATCCCGATCACAGGCTATGGAACAGATAATGTTAATACACTCAGATTATGGCGTGCTGAACCAGCCGAAGAATTCGATTTCAATTTGTTTAACTCACAACGATTTGATGATGCTGTGATTTCAAGAAATCGTGTTAATGATATATACAGGGTATTGTACCCAAATGACACATCCTATGATGGTAAGGTGCTGCGTGTCAGACAGCAGTATTTCTTCGTATCAGCTTCGCTTCAGAGCATTTTGAAGAAACATGCAGATTTGTACGACAACGATTTTTCTCAGCTTGATAAGTGGCATAGCATACAGCTCAATGATACACATCCAGTTATCGCTATTCCTGAGCTTATGCGTTTGCTGACAACTGAATATAGTATGGGCTGGGATCAGGCCTGGAAAATAACCAAGAAGGTTTTTGCTTATACAAATCATACTATTCTAGCGGAAGCACTTGAGAAATGGGATATTGGAATATTTCAGTTCCTGTTTCCCTGGCTGCTGGATATTATATACAGAATTGATGCGATGTTCCGTCAGGATGCTCAGAGTGCCGGTTTGCATTTTGACAGAATTAATTATCTGGCACCCGTTGGAGATGGCAAAATACATATGGCCTGGCTGGCAGCATATGGATCATATTCAATTAACGGCGTCGCAGCGATGCACACGGATATCCTTAAGCGTGAGACTCTCCGTGAGTTTTATCAGATGTGGCCAGGCAAGTTCAGCAATAAAACCAATGGTGTAACACCAAGAAGATGGCTCAGAATGTGTAATCCTGACCTTTCAACACTGCTAAGCGAGGTCGCTGGAAGTGATGAGTGGGTTCGTGATTTGTCTATACTTAAAAAGCTCGAATCTAAGCGCAAAGATGATAAAATCATGCGCCGCCTGATTGAAATCAAACTTAAAAATAAAATTGAACTGGCCCGTTATATCAAGCAGACTGAGGGGATTGAGATCGATCCTAATTCGATTTTTGATGTTCAGATCAAAAGATTGCATGAATATAAACGCCAGCTTCTGAACGCACTGGAAATTCTTGATCAGTATTTCACAATCAAGGACAATCCAGCCGCGGATATCGTACCTACCACCTGGATCTTCGGAGCGAAAGCCGCCCCTGGATATTTCAGGGCGAAAGCTGTAATCAAATTTATTAATGAAATTGCCAGGCTGGTCAATAATGACCCGGATGTCAATGACCGGATCAAAGTAGTATTTATGGAAAACTACAATGTATCAAAAGCCGAGAAAATATTCCCGGCAGCTGATGTTTCGGAACAGATATCTACTGTAGGCATGGAAGCCTCAGGTACAGGCAATATGAAATTCATGATGAATGGTGCTCTAACACTTGGTACATGTGACGGTGCGAATGTAGAAATCGCTGATACTGTAGGCACAGAGAATTGCTATGTCTTCGGCTGTAAGGTTGAAGATTTCCCGGCGACAAAAGGCTACTATAATCCGCGCTGGCAGTATGAGAACATTCCAGGTCTGAAGAGATGTGTTGATACTCTCGTTGACGGTACACTCGATGACGGCCATACAGGTATGTTCCAGGATATTTTTGATAGCCTTCTGAACGGATCAAGCTGGCAGCCGGCCGACCCGTATTATGTGCTTGGCGATTTCGAAGATTACCGCAGCACAAGGAGATCGATGCAGCAGGACTACCTGGACCAGTTGGAATGGGCACGTAAATGCTGGACGAATATTACTCTTAGCGGTCGCTTCAGCTCCGATAGAACAATTAAGGAGTATACGAAAGAGATTTGGCAGGTTAAGCCCTGTAAAATCTGACATAGATGAATTAGCCAGACTTACTAGTATCCACTAATTTCATAAGTAATAACAAATGCTCCTGATCAATTTTTGTCAGGAGCATTTGTCTTTTCATTTCTCATATTTTGAACTTGCGGCTTCAATATCAATGATAGTCATCTCTGGCAGAGAGAATAATCTGATCGGCATGACAACGCAGCCTAGACCACGGCTGATATAGCATGTTTTGCCGCCATACTTGAATTCGCCGCGATGAAAACCCATGGCCGCGATTTTTTCTCGGCGGAATAATTTGAATTCCAGCTTGCCGGGGGCCCAGATCTGTCCGCCATGGAAATGTCCGCTGAGGAAATAGTCGCCGGGGCAATCAGGCAGGTGCAGGAGCATATCAGGATTATGTGCAGCAATTATACTCCTGGCTGCTGGTACATCTAGCAGCTTCTTGGGAATTTCTGGTTGGCCGTGCTTGAGATCGTCTATACCTATTATCTGCCAATTGCTGCCATCTGCTGATGTAACTAACATTGACTCGTTGACAAGAAGCTTGACGCCTGAATCAGGCTGATCCAGGCGACTGCGTATAATCTCATCATCATGATTTCCCGCAATTGCCAGCAAATCCACACCTAAAGAGGTGGCAGTTTTAGACAATTCAATCTGCCATTTATGAGCCTTATTCAAGGTCCCTTTTCTTTTTGGTCCCACCCAGTCACCTGCAAACAAGATTAGATCAGGTTTTGCCTGTCTGATCTGTGCAATCAGCTTGCTGAGTCGGACATAATTAAATTCGGCATGCAGATCACTTAGCAGAATAAGCCGAAGCCTGGCTGTCTTATCCAGGCTGGTAGAGTCACTGTTATTGATCCAGCTAATTCTCTCGATTTTTAGCAAATGTGGTTCAATCAAGCCTATGATAAGCAAAATAGCAGCTGTCGCTGGTACTATAAAGTAAATTATTTTCAAAAAAATCTGCATCTGTAAATTAAATCCAATATTTACAGGAAGTCGCGTCTGAGACTGGCTGCATCAAACGGTGACAACATGCCAACCGGTACATCAAATACACTGATAGCACCACGTTTGCCATCCTGAGCCATACGATAAACAGCTCTGGCATAGGCAGTAAGTACGCTGGCAGTAAATTCCGGATTACTGTCAAGCTGAAGCGAGAATTGAGCTATCTGGCTACATCCAGAAGATGTTTCGCCGTTTCTGATGACAAAACCGCCATGTGGAAGCGCATCATGATCTCGTTTGAGTTCTTCAATACTTATGAAATTCACAGTAGTATCATAATCCGCAAAATAGTTTGGCATCTCAACGATAGTCTTCTCAATTTCTGCAAGATCGGCATTCTCTTCTGCTGCAACGAAACACTCTCTTTTATGCTTCTGTCTGGTTGTTAGAGCCGGTCTATCTTTGCCCTTGGCAGCTTCTATTGCTTCGGCTACTGGTATAGTATATTGCCTGGCATCAATGACGCCTGGTATCCTTCTGATGGCATCGGAGTGGCCCTGGCTGACACCGCGACCCCAGAATGTATAGTCAGCCCCATCAGGCAGGATACTGCCGAAGAGTACTCTTGAAATAGAAAAGAGACCCGGATCCCAACCACAGGAAATAAGAGAAAGGTGATCTTTTTCCAGTGCTTTTGTATTAACACTCTCGAAGTACTCCGGTATCCGGGCATGTGTATCGAAGCTGTCCACCGTATGGAACATAGAGGCCAGCTCAGGACCCTGCTCAGGCAAGTCTGTAGCTGATCCGCCACAGAGGATCATTATGTCAATTTCCCCCTGCCACTTTGAAACATCGTTATAGGAAACGACAGCTGCGTCGGATGAAATTGTAAGAGATGATGGATCTCTGCGAGTAAATACCGCTATAAGCTCCATGTCTGGATTCTTCTTGATTGCTTGTTCAACACCTTTTCCAAGATTGCCATAGCCTGCTAAACCTATTCTTATCATGTGATCACTCCTCGTATGCTTTAAAATAACTTGTGTTTTAGGTGGGTCTTATAAGTAATAAAAACTAAATCGTATAATACCATATTTGTGCAAAAAATGCAGGTTCTGATAATACAAGCTGCAAAAAAGCTGTCGCTTTTATGCTTATTATGTCGAGTATGACAAATCATTTAGATAAGCCTTTCTCATGGTCCTGTCATGGTTGTAAACATGAGCCGCGATAGGTTAGAATATAGCGGATAATGATTTATATGTAAGTGAGGATTGATACGATGAAGAGCGAAACCAGGGCCTGGCTTGCAGGTGCTGTTCTTATGTTGGTATGGCGTATGACCTACGCTGGTCCATTCAGTTATTTTGCTGATATTATTGCTGACGGTCTTCGCCGTCTCTGGTCTTTTGCCAGTGTGCCAACGAAGCCCGGAGTGCTTTTGACCTATGTTTTTGTTGCTGCAGCTACATGTCTGTTCTTTTTTCTGGGACGAAAAAGATTCAGACTTTATCTCGCTGGCTTCTTCGTTTTGGCCGTATTGCTCCATCATGTTTTCATTTGTATCAAAAACGGAAAGCTCTATCCCGTGTCTTTTGCCATTGTGATCGTGCTGGCTCTGGCTCTGGTGTTCTTGCTGATTAAGAGCAAAACACCTGGTCTGATTTTAGCCGATTTGTTTATATTGGCTTTGCCCGTCTGGCTGATATATGACAGCTTGCTTGTATTGATATTCTCTCTGTTTAAGTGGTCAGGTAATCACTGGAGCCCATATTTTGTTTTGCCAGATTCACCGCTTATTAAGCAGCTTGATGGGCTTTTCAAGCTTCCCTGGGAGGTATGGACAATTGTACCGGTTGTCTGTGCGGTCTTGCCAGTCGTTTTTCTCGCCAAAAACAGAAACCGCTGATTATTATTTGAAAAATAGTCAACTAAACAAATTTGTTGTCGGAGGATGTCATGACTGACAAGGATGAGATCAATCAGCAAATAGAGGAGCTTCGCCGAGATATTCTCGAGCACAATAGACGTTATTATGATGAGGATACACCAAGTATCAGCGATCAGGAATATGATCAGCTGATGCAGAGGCTGCGTTTGCTTGAAGCGGCCTGGCCGGAGCTTGCCAGTGAACAATCCCCCAGTAATAAGGTAGGGGGCAGTGCGAAGAAGGATCTGCCGGCGGTTAGACACCGCTTCCCGATGCTGTCACTTCAGGATGTTTTCCGTACTGAGGATATTGTAAGTTTTGTTGATAGAATGAAACGCGATAATGAGGCGTCTGTTTTTGTCGTTGAGCAAAAAATTGATGGTCTATCGGTCGGGCTGCGTTATGAGAATGGACGCTTTGTGCTAGGTTTTACGAGAGGTGACGGCGTCAGCAGCGGCGAAGACATAACAGCTAATCTCCGGGAAATTGCCGATGTACCGTTAAGTCTGAAAACAGCTGTAGCAGATCTTGAAGTCAGAGGAGAGGTCTATATGCCATCAGCTGCTTTTGAACAGGTGAATGCCAGGCAAGAGGCTGTCGGTGGCAAAATATTCGCGAACCCGCGCAATTGTGCGGCTGGTACTCTGCGTCAACTCGACAGCAGTATCGTCAAAGAGAGAGGACTTCGTTTATTTGTATTTAATGTGCAGTATTGCAGTGATTCTGAATGGGAAACTCATTCTCAGAGTCTGAGCTGGCTGGCTGATCAGGGCTTCAATGTCAGCCCTGATTATTCTGTTTGTCATAGCGCAGATGAAGTTCTTGAGGCTGTGACAAATATAGGCAGCAAAAGATTCGCTCTCGAACATGGTATAGATGGTGCCGTAATCAAGCTTGATAGTCTGGCAGACAGAGAAAGGCTGGGAAGTACCAGCAAAGTTCCTAGATGGGCTGTAGCATATAAGTTTCCACCGGAACAGAAGGAAACGATCGTCAGAGATATTATCGTGCAGGTAGGCCGGACGGGAAGAATTACACCGATGGCAATACTTGAACCTGTTTTGCTGGCTGGGACTACTGTCAGTCGCGCTACCTTGCATAATCAGGATTATATTGAACAGCTCGGACTCGCTGTGGGCGATACCGTTCTCGTTCAAAAAGCCGGAGATATAATTCCCGCTGTTTTGTCAGTACGTCATGATCTGCGTAAGCAGCCTCTAGATGTGTTCAAACTGCCTGATAGCTGTCCTGTCTGCGGTGCTCCGGCGGTCAGGGATCCCGACAGTGCTGATCTTCGTTGTACAGGTTCTGATTGTCCGGCGCAGTTAAGCCGTCATCTGATTTATTTTGCCTCGCGTGATGCCATGGATATCGAGGGCATGGGACCATCTACTGTAGAAGCGCTGATGAATGCCGGTTTGCTTAATAGTCTGGCAGATATTTTCTACCTCGATCAGTTTAGAGAAAGCATGCTCGAGCAGCGGCTGATCGGACGCGAGAAATCTGTAGATAATTTGATAAGTGCTATCGACCTGGCGAAGGGCAGACCGCTTGATCGTCTGATAACTGGACTTGGAATCAGAAATATCGGTCGTCAGGCAGCAAGAGCATTGGCGGCTGCTTATGGCGGACTGCGCGAGTTGGCCCATGCGACCGAGCTCGAGCTGATAGCTCTTCCTGATATTGGTCCGATCAGTGCTGCCGCTATCGTATCATTTTTCAGTCAAGACCAGACAAAGCGGCTGATCGATAAACTGGAACAAGCAGGTGTGAAAATAAGCGCAGATCAAAAAGCGCAGTCGGCTGCCAGCGGTATATTAAAAGGCAAGACCTTTGTTCTTACCGGTACATTGCCTAACCTAGACCGACAACAGGCAAGAGCGCTGATCGAAGCAGCCGGTGGCAAAGTAAGTGGAAGTGTTTCTAAGAAGACTGATTATGTCGTAGCCGGCGAAGCCGCCGGCAGCAAACTCGATAAGGCTCAGGAGCTTGGTGTTGAAATACTCGACGAGGCAAGCCTTCAGGAGCTGCTGAGGTCAGCGGGAGAGCCGCCAAACAGTCATTAAGGCAACTAGATCTACTTGTTAACTGGAAGGATATAAAATAAATGCAAATGGATAAAAAGATTGATGAAAAAACAATAGCAAGACTGGCAAAAGTTCGCTGCTGGCTTCTTGATATGGATGGCACAGTATCGCTTGAAGATGATGCTCTGCCAGGTGCAGCAGAATTTTTTTCCGCGATCGCGGGCAGTCAGTTCATATTTCTGACAAACAATTCATCTCGTCATGCCGATTATTATGTTGCCAGGATGAAACGACTGGGATTTGATGTTGACCGGAGCAGAATGCTGACTTCTACTGATGCACTGATACTATACCTCAGAAACATTGGCATGCAGCGTCTATATGCAGTCGGTACACCTGATTTTGAGCGAGCTCTGCTGGAAGCTGGTTTTGATCTGATTCGAAAGAGGGAAGAGCAGACAGACATGGTTGTAATCGGGTTCGACACGACCCTTACCTATGAAAAAGTAGACATCGCCTGTGATCTGATCCGCAGCGGGACCCCCTGGGCAGGTGCTAATCCTGATTATGTCTGCCCTCTTGTCGGTGGCAAAGTTTTACCAGACTGTGGCTCGATCATGGCCATGATCAGAGCTTGTACGGATACTGAACCGCAAATAGTGATCGGTAAACCAGAGACCGCTATGGTCGATATGGTTATTGCAGACCGTGGTTATACTAGAGAAGAGCTCGCTATGGTGGGTGATAGACTCTATACTGACCTCGAACTGGCGAAAAGAGCTGATATTTTAGGTATAGCGGTTCTTACAGGTGAAACGGATATGGAAGAGATCGCTCATAGCGAAACAAAGCCCGATCTCATACTTGATGATATCGGGCAGTTGGCAAAACTTATAGATGATCTAAAATAGCTTGATTGAAACTTATAGAGTTATGATCACAGGACTCTTGCCAGGTATTGCAGCCATTTTTCTTTTGTCTCTTCGCTGATGGCATGCTCCATCTTACAGGCTTCACGTTCCGCAGTTTCTTCATCGATATGAAGAACCTCGGTCAGAAAACGCTTGAGCATCGTATGTCTCTGCATAATTTCTCTGGCTCTGATTTTGCCTTCTGGCGTCAGATGAATCAGACCGTAGTAATCATGATTAATGAATCCGGCCTGTTTGAGTATGCCAATAGCTTTGCTCACACTTGCTTTTGACACATTGAGATGATCTGCTATATCAACTGACCTGACCTTGTCCTGATCGTCAGAAAGCAAGAGCATCGCCTCTAGATAATCTTCGCTGGCAGGGCTTAAGTTTATTTCTGACATTTCAAACACCTCAATTAATAAATCTACAAAAGAAACCGTTGATGACATTTTAGCATATTCAATCTACTGTGTCCTGCTTGTCGTTGCCGGCTGTCTTCTGATCGTTGCCTGTGTTAAAGGTGTTGCATCGTCCTGCATAGCTGCAGCCCGCGCAGCCACTGCTGCAATTGTCTGAAGAATCTGAACAGGAGCCGCATGTGCTTTTACCCTTGATCAGCCTGATAATATGTCTGATCAGGATCCAAAGCGCTAATGCGAGAATCACTGCAACTACTATATATGGTGAATATTTAAGCATTTTATCCTAACCCCATTATTTTTCCAACCTGATATATAAGGAAACTGACTGACCAGGCCATGCCAGTCTGCCAAAGCACAGCAAAACCGGTCCATTTCCAGCTGTTCATTTCTCTCTTAATCGCGCCGAGAGCCGCCAGACATGGTGTGTAGAGCAAAGTAAATGTCATGAAGGCATAGGCAGAAAGAGGTGTGAACATAGTAAGGAGCTGCTGCTCGGTAAACAGTATGCCAATTGTTGCTACGACTGATTCTTTTGCCACCAGACCGGTCAGTAGAGCGACTGCTGACTGCCAGTTGCCGAAACCGAGAGGTCTGAGCAAAGGAGCGATCACACTGCCGATAACACCAAAGATACTCTCTGAATTATCTGCAACAACTCTCAGTCGCATATCGAAGGACTGAAGGAACCAGACAACGATCGTCATAGCAAATATCAAGGTACCTGCTCTGACTAAGAAGTCTTTTACCTTGTCCCAGACATGAAGAAATAGTGACTTGCCGTCCGGAAGTCTGTAAGGAGGCAATTCGATCATGAAGGCCGCTTCAGTATGGCCTTTGCCTCGACTGAAGGCGGAAATGATCACGGCCGAGATGATCGCTATCAGGATTCCGATGAAATACATTGAGAAAGTTACCAGCCCCTTGTTGGAGGCGAAAAACAAAGAAGCGAAGAAGGCGTATATAGGCATCCTGGCGCCGCAAGACATAAATGGAGTGATGAGGATAGTCAATCTGCGTTCGCGCTCGTTCTCGAGCGTTCTGGCGGCCATAACAGCAGGTACAGTACAACCGAAGCCCATTAGCATTGGTATGAAGCTGCGCCCCGAGAGTCCTAGCTTCTGGAAAATTCTATCAACGATGAAGGCAGCTCTGGCCATATAGCCGGTATCTTCAAGCAGTGTCAGGAAGATGAAGAGTAGGGAAATCTGAGGCAGGAAGGTCAAGACTCCGCCGACGCCGGCGATTATGCCATCGACCAGCAGGCTGCTGATCCAGACAGGTGCCTGAGCTGCGGCTAACCAACTGTTGACAGCGCCGCCGATTATGTCCTGGAAAAAGACATCTAACAGTTCTGTTAGGCGTCCACCAATGTTTTCGCTGAAGGTTATCTGGAAGACCAGAAGCATTATTAATAGAAATATCGGAATGGCCAGCCATTTGCCTGTGAGAACCCGATCGATTTTGTCTGATCTTGTCATTGCATGCGGCGGATGGCTATGGATAAGCACCTGATCATGAATCGCAGAAGCCTGGCGATAGAGATCCGCTGTTTGCTCATCAGTTTCTTCGGGATAATGATTTGCAGACACAGACAGGTGGTGTCCGATCGGATGTGGATGAGCGTGTACGACTCCATCCGGATGACGATGAACATGTTCATGAGTCGGGATATGTGGCTTAAGTGGCTGCAGATCAAGTTCATTGCTCTTTTCATCAGCTGAATCAGAGTCTGTTATTAGAGTTCTGTCATCGACAGCTGACTGCTCAAGCTGATGTTCGTGTCTGTTGTGACGACCATGGCCGCTATGACGTCCATGACCATCTTGTGGACCGTGCGGGCCAGGTTGTCCATGATGATGCCCGTGGTGACCATCTGGATCATAATCAGGCAGGTTGCTGCTATGGTCCTTGGCCATAGTAATTACAGCTTCCAGCAGATTATCCATTCCTTCGTTCTTTTTTGCCGATATAGCTATTACTGGAACACCAAGCAGCTCTTCAAGCTTGTCTGTATCCAGCTTATCACCGTGACTAACTATTTCGTCCATCATGTTGAGAGCAACAATCAGCGGGCGACCTAGCTTCTTCAGCTGCAAAGTCAGATAGAGATTTCGCTCGAGGTTGGTTACATCAATAATATTTATAACAACATCAGGTTTTTCATCCAGAATGAAGTTTCGGGTAACGATTTCCTCAAGAGAATATGGTGATAAAGAATAAATTCCCGGTAGATCAACAAGGGTAAGAATATCCCCATGATATTTGATCATACCGACCTTTTTCTCTACAGTTACACCGGGCCAGTTGCCAGTTGTCTGTCTGGTTCCGGTCAGTCTATTAAAAAGTGTTGTTTTGCCGCTATTGGGATTACCGGCAAGAGCAATGGTTGACATAGTTTGTTATGCTCCTTCCACCAGATTTACACTAATTGCTCTGGCATCCTTCTTACGAATCGATAATGAGTAATTTCTTACCCTTATTTCCATTGGATCACCAAGAGGCGCCAGCTTGCGCAGCATGACCCAGGTCCCTGGTGTTACACCCATGGCTATTAGCCGTTGTCTGAAAAGGCTATCACCATCTATACTTATTACAGTGGCACATTGTCCTGGCTTAAGTTCATCTAAACTCATATTCAAAAACCTTTCTGTTAGCTTCGGTAAACATTCTGGCATGATATAGGAAAAAAGTCAACAAAAAAAGCCGTATTACGGCCTTGCAGTCATGCTTATATCCAATGTGGCTGGAACTTGTGCAGATTACTGCCCGCAGGCAGACCAGTCACAGCCTCAGGAGGCTGGCTGGCAAAGAAGATCATGGCGTCTGAGAAATTCCTCGAGCCTTCTTCCGTCTTCTTCGTTTTCACAGAAAAAATTAAGCGGTATTGTTTTTGCCGCGTTAAGAATAGTCGCAAAACCAACAAGGGCAGATAGCATACTGTCGGCAACCAGACGATCGCCTTCTTCCGTTGTAAATACTATTTTCCCACGGCTTGTGTTGATAAGATCAGTAAACTCTCTAACCATATCTATATGTTCAGTCAATATATTTCACTCCTCTCGTGATAATCAGGGTAATTCTACACGAAATGTGCTGGCAGGTCGATATGTTTATTGTTTGATAATTGTTAAGAATTTCTGAACTATTCAGTGTAATCTGCCAGTACATCAGTATAAAAATGTCTCAGCGGTGCTATCGCTGTTATGCTATAATTCCATGCAGGAACATTATAACCTGTATGAGTACAATTAGATCGTTTTAGAGCACGCCCGTAACATATGCAGGAAGGAGTATAACAGATAATGGTTTATTTCATTTATAGCTTAGCACTATGTTTGCTTCTATCACTATGTCTGTTCGCACTGCTTCTCTACAGGATCAAGATAAACACGGACCATAAAAACAGACATGCCATCAGCTATTTTCTGCCTATTGTACTGACAGTAGCCTTCATCTACTTTTCAGTCACGATAACTGTACCTCGTATTCTTGATGTACCTGCAGTTATTACTGGCCGACTTAACATTGAAGAGACAACTTTGGAATCTGATCAAATAGGCAGAAACAGCGTCAGGACTGATACTGGTACTTTTTATTTCGGTTTCGGTCTCAAGGCGCCTGAGAGTGATATGGCCTTCAATATTGAGTATACTCCCAGAAGCAGATATATCATTAAGGTTGAACCAATTGCTTCATCATCCGAAACGCTGCAACCGGTCGATTAGAGACTAAGGTAACAACTGATCAACAAGGGGTAATTTAACTATTATGGTCATTATCAGAGTAGAGCTGCCAAATCCTTCTGGGCTTCATGCAAGACCTGCCAGTAAATTATGCGCTATAGCCAAAAAACATAAATCAGAATGCTTGCTTCTATCTGAAAATGCAACAGTTGATATCAAGAAAATACTTGATTTGATGGCTGCGAACTTCAGACAAGGAACCTGTTTGGAGATCAGATGCAGTGGACCAGATGAGCACGAAGCGGCAGAAAAGATCAGGGAATTCATTTCTGAACTGGATGAATAATTTATAGCAGGATCAGCTGTTTTTGTCATATAAGTCTCTTCTGTTAATATGAAAAACGCGCACTTCAACCAGAATACTCTATGTAAACACAAAACCAATTGTGTCATTATTTTCACTACAACCATGATCTGAAGAAACAGAGGTGAAAAAATGGCTATTTCAGCGAACCAATCATACGAAGAAATTGAAAGCAGCATCAAGGGAAGTCACGGTTTCTATATTGCTTCATCTGACCAGGATATGCTTATGAGAGTATCAAGCATCGTAGACCGCTATGGTTATATTGGACTGATGGATACGGCAGGGAAGGTCCATTATATGGTCGATGGCCGCAGAGGATCTCCTTATGCTGCCAGGCGCATCCGTGAGGTTGCCGGTAGGCTTCTTAGTGATGATCAAGCAATGCAACAGGACAATTTGGATAGGATTCTGCAGTCTGTAGATACAGTTCTCAATCGAGAATTAGTACCACAGCATCTTAAGGGCTATAGATATTTGAGGTTTATGCTTCATCAGACAGCTGCGGACCCATCGCTGTTAAGTCCAGTAACCAAGACGTTGTATCCAGATACAGCTAAATACTTCCGGGTTAAACCAGCACAAATAGAAAGAGATATCCGCTATGCGGTCAAGAACAGCAGCGAGCCACTTGCTGATTATTCAAATACTGCCGCGATCTGCCATCTTCATGATCTTGTCAGCATCAATATGCGCTGTCTTGAACACGATTCCACAAAAAACAAGCTGCAACAGGGATAAAAAAAGAAGCCTAATCACAAGTACATTTCTGTACATAGATCAGACCCTTTTTCGTACCTGAACAAAATAACAGCTTATTAGTTGTTAACTTTGTCCTTCAGACCTTTACCGGCCTTGAAAACAGGTGCTTTTGATGCAGGAATCTTAATTTCTTCCTTTGTGCTAGGGTTGCGGCCTTTACGGGCTGCACGTTTGCGCACTTCAAAGGTACCGAAGCCAACGAGAACAACTTTCTCTTCTTTGGCAAGAGCATTAGTAATGGTCTCAAGTACTGCGGAGATAGCACTCTCGCAATCCTTCTTGCTCAGCTTTGTTTCCTTTGCAACTGCATCGATCAGATCAGTCTTATTCATGGATAGGAGCCTCCTTTGGGAGATATTTCTTGACATATTATCATACGAATGGGCAAGAAGTGTCAAGAGCAGAATCGGGGAAAATAGCTAAATTCAATGGTTTTATCAACATTTTTACCCATTTGTACAAAATATCAGCATCTTAAAATCCAATGGTTCGTTCAGAAGAGAGCACATTTACCAGTCCGGTAAGTATCAGGAAAGCTTATTACATGTAACATTAAGTACATATAGACAAAAACAGTGCTGCTGCAGTTGTTTTGATGAGATTATTATTGTAGAATATCCTGAGTTGATAATTACAAATAGAACTGCGGTAGGCAGATAGAAAACAGGAGGAAATATAAATGGTTATCACAAAAGATATGATAATTTCTGAAGTTCTGAGTCTTGATCAGGGTACAACACCCATATTTTTCAAGAATGGTTTACATTGTCTGGGCTGTGTTATGGCATCCGGTGAGACAGTAGAAGAAGCATGTATGGTTCATGGAATCAACTGTGACAATCTGATTTCTGAGCTTAACGAGTATTTCAGCAGTATAGAGAAGGAAGCCTGATAATTAGTTAGAAGCACTGGCCAGATTTAGCTAGATTTCTTCTGAAGGCACACCGTTCAGACTATTTGAGCGGTGTGCTTTTTTTGTTTGTCGGAGCTTCTTCATATGCTTTCTTGTAGTGCTTTTGGGAGCTTTTATAGTATCAGGCTTAGAGGATCTTTTTTCTGATATCAGAACATAATAACCATCTATGCTAAAAACTCTTGCACCACCGAAGACTGACCGCATCTTGTTTTTGTACCACTCCAGTCTTTTGACTACCAGAACCAGTTTTCCGCCGTTTATAAGAAGTCGTTCTGACGTCTCAATAAATCTTCTGGCAACGCTGAAGTCCTCATGGTAAGGAGGGTTTGACAAGATCCAGTCAAAGCTTCTCTGATGTCCTGTATCTATTAGTATTTCCGGTCCGTCGGCCTGCAGCAGATTAATTCTGTCGCAGCCATTTGCTTCAGTGTTTATCCGGCTCATTTCAATTGCCTTGCTGTCTCTGTCAAGCATCCAGATATTTTCAGAGCCACAAACAGCACCTGCATAAATGCCAACAAGACCATAACCACAACCTAGATCAAGCAACTTCTGCCCATATGACAACTCGACAGCTGATAACATGGCAAGTGTGCCCCGATCAGGGTGATCCGGTGAAAAAAGCTTTGGATCAGTTGCCAGCTTCATACAGACGCCGTTGATTTCGGCTGTGAACATGTTCATAGGGGCTCCAATCTGTTAAAATATAGTGGAATAAGTCTATAGCTTGCCTGGATTTCTGGCAAGTGTAGATAATGGCAAAATCAGCTGGTGGTAAAATTGATGGAGTATGAGATGAGCTTGAACAAACACATGAGAAAAAATTATTTTCACAAAGTTACAGTCTTGCTGATCTGTGCTGTCTTGATTTTAGTCTGTTCCGGCTGCAGCTTCAAGAAGGCTCCAGAGGACTCGTCAATAACACAGAGTACATTTTCTGATAATGATTCCTCTGCCAGTACGTCAAATAATGAGGATGTGTCGGATATTACAACAACTGACAATGGACAAGGCACAGATTTGGCGCCAACTGACAGTCAGATACAAGATGAGAATGAAGACGATGAAGAAAATGCAAATGATGAGAATGTCGGTATTCTCTGGCATCCAGACAATTCCTGGGTCTTTGTAAACAACAGTTGGTTGAATATTCGAAACGGTCCCTCAACTGATAACGCTATCATGACTGAGGTATATCATGCTCAGGCGCTCAGAAGAACAGCTGTTTCTGATTATTGGTCAGAAATTGTGTTGCCCGATGGCCGAACGGGTTATGCATATAATTCATATTTGAGTCTTACACCTGTACGCGAGACAGAAATTGAGCAATGATTTTGCTTATTAAATAATTGTTATATGCAAAATCAAGTATATGCAAAATTAAGCGAGATTTTAGTTTATAAACAAAATAGTCTGATTTTCAAATTCAATGATATTAAAGCAATTCAATATTTGTTCGATAAATACTATTGGACCGTGTATTTGAAGCATACCGGTTTCTCTGTGGTACTTTGTAATCATAACTTCCAGGCTAGTGTTTGGCTGGGCTACAGTAAAAAATGCAAACAGGAGGCGAACAAATATGAATGGCATGACGCGAAAGAGGCTGTTTCAAGGTTTCATATGCGTTCAAATTCTAAGTCAGGCCAATAGAGAGCCGTTTTTTGGTAGTTGGCTGATAGAAGAGCTAACTGATATCGGTTATAAACTTAGTCCAGGGACTGTTTATCCTATACTTCATAACATGGAGCAGGAAGGTCTGCTTAAGCATTATTTTGAAAATGTTGAAGGTAAAGTTCGCAAGTACTACAGTATTACTCAGGAGGGGAAACTCGAGCTGCAGAAGGCTAGACGCTATATGGCTGAGCTTGCTGATTCTATCGATCAGGAACCTGTTAACTATTCGGTATCAGTCTGATCGGATTTGCAATAACGCAGAGGAGTAGTGCCGGTAAATTGTCTGAAAGCTCTCGTAAAATGAGCTTGATCACTAAATGCAAGCATTATTGCGACGTCCTGAATAGGTTTTCTATAATCTCGAAGCAGCTCACAAGCAGCTTCGATTTTTTTTCTGGTTATATATTTGGTTAGTGATTCGCCTGTTTCTGCTTTGAAGTGACGTGACAGATAACTGGGATTATGTCCAGTATATCTGGCCAGGTCATCAAGCGTTATCCGACTATAAAGTCTCTTGGAGATATAGTGCTGACAGAGGCGGACAGGCTGAGTCCAGGCTTCCTGCAGCTGTTTGTTCACACTATCTGCTAATTCTTTGAATATTTTCTGTATCCAGCGTAGAACTTCTTCTGAGCTTCGGCATATTTCAATAGATCTTAAATGATCATCGATGATGCCATAAGTTATTTCAGGATCAAGAGCCGCTTCAGTAGCTGTATGGGCAGCTTGTTGAGCAAGCATCAATGCTTCGTTTTTTTGCTGCCTCAATGGTCTTGTGTTGAGCTTGTTCCATTTCTCTGTGAATTGTTGTTCAATCGAATCAAGTTTCTGAATGTCGCCGGTTTTTATCATGAGCAAATACTGATAATTAATATCTTGTACTGGTAAATCGGCGC
The DNA here is from genome assembly GCA_012727965.1 of Clostridiaceae bacterium. Taxonomy (GTDB): domain Bacteria; phylum Bacillota; class Clostridia; order Saccharofermentanales; family UBA5734; genus JAAYFZ01. The sequence goes on along the minus strand of JAAYFZ010000101.1, from coordinate 33,729 downwards.
GGCTGCTGTTTCTGATTGTCCTAACCATCGGGGGCATTGAGGCCAGCCTATCCTCGTCTATCCAGGAGCTTAGCTGTGCCGGTTTGTCATGGAAGCTTTGACTGAGCAGATCACATAGAGTCTGGAGCTGCCCCTCGGCCTGGTCAGGTGCAGCTGGTCCGACCAGAAGGATTTCTTTTGACCAGACGGATGATTTCAAAGAGAGCGCAGCCCATATTCGATCACGTTCAGCTGCGAAGAGTACTGGACCTGGAGCAGCTGGTCTTGAATTGCCGCTATGCTTGCGCAGTTGGCGAAAAAACCAGAGCCGCAGTTGATTGATTACCTGATATGCCTGATCGGAAAAGGCCGGACCGGTTCTGAATAGAACATGTCCATTTCTGTTTAGCAGAGTAATTTGAATGCCCGACAAGGCGGCGGCAGAACGACTGACTGCTTCCAGTCTCGCAATAGACTGATGACTATTTCGGCGTTTTTTGCCTGCCCTGTCCTGAATGCTGTTTTCAGCTCGCTTATCTGACACTAATTGTCCTCCCGACTGGATATCATAGTGTGATTTTAGCCTATAAGCTGTAAGCGTGGCAACAACAAACGTCAGATCATTAATGTTGTGCTTTCTTGGCAAAGCAGCAGTATTTGCGACAAGTCAACATTTAGCATGTATATAACGACAAACAATTGTTATACTGCGCTGTGAATTCTTGCTAAGATTAATTAACTGGAGGCATTGCGATATGAATGATAATAATTTGACTGTTGCGAATACAGATGTCTACTCATCAATTTTCTCTCTGCTTGAGGCAGGGCTTGAAGCGGGCATACTTGAGTCCACAGACAGAGTATATGCATATAATAGATTACTGGCATGTCTGAAACTTGACGGCAGTATTCAGCCGGATTTTCAGAACAGTCAGTCCACTACATCCATGACTGAGAGTATTGCTGCGTTGACAGCATATGCAATTGATCAGAAGATCATAGAGGATATCTTCGACTACAGAGAAGTAATGGCTGCGGAATTAATGAACTGCCTAATGGCCAGACCTTCCGAGATTAATCGATATTTCAACCATCTCCGGGAAAAATCTCCAGTTGTAGCAACTGACTGGTTTTATCAGTATTGTCAAGATGTACACTATATTCAGGCAGCCAGGATCAGCAGGAATATTTCTTATCAGGCAAAATGTGAATACGGGACGCTTGATATAACAATTAATTTGTCTAAACCCGAGAAAAATCCGGCTGACATAGCAGCTGAGAGAAATATTGTCAGGAGCGATTATCCGCGTTGTCTGCTCTGCGCTGAAAATGAAGGGTACAGAGGCAGGGCTGGTCATCCGGCCCGGGCTAATCACAGGCTGATAAGCTTAGAGGATTTTGCCGGCGAACAGTGGTTTTTTCAATATTCTCCTTACTCTTATTACAATGAGCACTGTATTGTCTTGTCTGGTGAGCATAGACCAATGAAAATCGATAGAAATACTTTTGTCAGGATCATTACCTTTCTCGATCTTTTCCCGCATTACTTCGTTGGCTCCAACGCGGACTTGCCTATTGTAGGCGGTTCGATTCTTAGCCACGATCACTATCAAGGTGGGAGATATTCTTTTGCCATGGACAGAGCACCCGTCGAAAAATACTTCAGATTAACGGCTTATCCTGGTATTGAGGCAGGAATCGTTAAATGGCCGATGTCAGTTATTAGACTTGTCGGCAGTGATAGGCAGGAACTGATAGATTGTTCTGAGGCGATACTCTTCAATTGGCGCAGCTATAATGATAGTACAGCCGATATCCAGGCATATACCAATGCTGAACCACATAATACAATAACGCCGATTGGCCGTATGCGCGATGGGCATTATGAAATCGACCTTGTGCTAAGAAATAACCGCTGTACTGAGGAGCACCCTCTGGGCATTTTTCACCCTCATGATGATGTTCACCATATCAAAAAGGAAAATATTGGACTGATTGAGGTTATGGGTCTTGCTGTTCTGCCTGCCAGACTGGTTGATGAGCTGGCTCAGGTTGCTGCTGCTCTTACAGGTGAAAATGCTGAACTGGCAGAGATTCATCGGTCCTGGACAGAAGAGCTGGTTAACAAATATGGCAAAGATAATGATTATGCAGAAGCTTCAGATATAGTCAGACGTGAAACTGCAATCAAATTTGAACGTGTTCTTGGCGATGCAGGCGTATTTAAGCGCAATCCTGAAGGCAAGGCTGCTTTTACCAGATATATTACGAAATTAGCCTCGAGTATCTAAATGGACATTTGCTATTGCCTGTAGTACAATTTTGTGACGCAGAGATGTCACTATACTGACGAATCGATATATCAACGAATCGCAGAATTGAACGTCAAGAGCATGAATTCAGGAGGATACTATGCCATTATCGCAAAAGACTATAATCAGGATCGTCGCAGCGGCGGCGGTTTTGCTGTTACTCGCAATCATCGGTTTCAGTTCAGTTTTTACCGTTGGTGAGAGTGAGCAGGCAGTTGTAACAACCTTCGGTAAGTACACGAAAACAGTGGATGCCGGACTTAATGTTAAACTGCCATGGCCTATTCAAAATGTAAGAATATTGCCAGTTAATCTGACACAAAAAATCGAGCTTGGCTATCGTGAGCAGGGTGAGGGCCAATTTGTAAGCGTTCCAGAGGAGAGCAATATGATCACCGGCGATATGAATATCGTCAATATTGATTTCTTCGTCGAGTGGAAGATTAGCGATCCCTTCAAATATTTGTTTGTAACTGAAAACCCAGACTCTATTCTACGTAATATGATTCAGAGCAGCGTCAGATCAGTAGTTGGTGTACGTAAGATCGACGATGTACTTACTGTCGGCAAAATTCAGATTCAGGCCGATGTCAAGGAAATGCTTACTGAAAATCTTATGGTGAATGATATCGGTGTTATGGTACTCGATGTCAAAATCAATGATTCAGAACCACCGACAGAAGAAGTTGCAAAAGCTTTCCGCGATGTTGAAACTGCTAAGCAGAAGAAAGAAACCGCTCTCAATCAAGCTTTGCAGTACAGAAACAGCAATCTGCCGGCAGCAAACGCTGAGGTAGATAAAATCGTCAAGGAAGCCGAGGCTGCAAAAGAATCGAAGATTAATGAAGCTATTGGTGAACGTGACAGATTCATGTCTATGTATAACGAATATGCTAACTTCCCGGAAATAACAAGACAACGTATGTACCTCGAGGCTCTAGAGAAGATTCTGCCTGAGATAGAGCTCTTCATCGATGATGGAACAGGAACCAGTAAAATTCTTCCCATTTCGCCGCTGATTGAAGATAATTCCAACTCAAACAGTAGCCAGTCTGCTCCTGCCACGAACAATACTCAGACGGTTGAGCCGGAAATGACACAACCTGACGACATGACAGGAGGTACAGAGGGATGAAAATGAGAAGTAAAATAATAATCGTCGTTCTGGTAGTTGTTCTGCTGATAGTTGCGAGTTCATCGGTTTATACAGTAAAAGAAGGTGAATTCGTCTTCGTCACACAGTTTGGTGCGATTAAGCGAACAGAAACCGATGCAGGAATTAAGCTTAAGATCCCTTTTATCGAGGACGTGAACCGTCTTACCAGCAGGCAAATGATTTACAATATCAATCCTTCTGAAGTGCTGACTGCTGACAAAAAAGCAATGATCGTTGATAGTTATTCTATCTGGAGAATTGAGGACGTTACGACATTTATCAGAACAGTCGGTAATATCAATGAGATGCAGAAACGTATGGATGCCAGCACATATAGTGTAATAAAAAATATGATGGGCGGCCTGATGCAAAGCGAAATTATCTCCGATGGTGAAGGCGGCAGGAATACACTTAATAAGCAAATCACTGATCAGGTATCTGCAAATTTACGTGGATATGGTGTTGATGTGATGGGCGTTGAAATAAAAAGATATGATCTTCCAAGCGATAATACAGCTGCAGTTTTTGATCGTATGATTTCTGAACGTGCACAGATGGCTGAAACCTTCAAGGCTGAAGGTGAATATGAAGCTGCCAAGATCCGTAATGAAACAGATAAGGAAATCGGTATCCTCCTCGGGGAAGCCAGAGCCCAGTCACAGAAGCTTCTAGGTGAGGGCGAGGAAGAATATATGCGTATTCTCAAGGATCTTTATCAGGATGAGGATAAGGCTGATTTCTACTTGTTTGTTCGTGAACTGGATGCCTTGAAAAACACATTGCAAGGCGATAAAACTATAATATTAGGCCCTGATTCCCCTATAGTGAATATTCTTAATAACAGACGCTGATAGTTTAGTAAGTGCCGATCCGGCATGATAATTGCTTAGATTATGATTTTTGATCGATAAGCCCTGTCGCTTCACCGCGACAGGGTTTTTTCTTCATACGAAAATAATATTGTGAAATACCGCTTAAGTGCTTTATGATTAATTAAGAGGTGATCAGAGAGTGGCGATATGGCGGGATAGTCTTAGTGATTTCCGGATGATCCATCGTAAGGTGCTTATTTTTGAGTCGCTTTTTATTCTGTTGTCTGGTTTTGTCTTCGTTCCTTTTTTCTCCTGGCTGTTCGATCGTATCCTTAGAGCAGGGGGCCGTGGCTATCTCGTAAATAGTGAGGTCATTACTTACGCTTTTGACCTGAGGGGTGCCCTAGCATTTCTGCTTCTTGGCAGCTTGATGGTTTTTCTGCTCTTTACTGAGATCGGGGTTATATTAATTCTGGCTCAGAAAACGTATTTTAGTCATAAAGTTTCGATTATGGATGCTTTGGCCACAGTAATCAGACGCCTCCCCAGACTGATCGGTTTGGGAATGATTCAGTTATTACTGCTGATGGTGCTGGTTTCGCCGCTAATTGATTCGCCGATGCTGAACTATCTCTTAAGTGGTTACAATATTGACATACTAATTCTAAATCCGATCAGACAGTCGATTCTGCGTACCGTTTTGTCAATTGCACTCGGTCTGATAGTTTTTCTTTTTTTCTGTCGTCTGATTTTTTCGATACAGCTTATAATCATCAGACATCGATCTATGACAAAGGCCATGAAGGAGAGCTGGCAGATGACAAAAGGACGGATATTCAGAATATCCGCATCTCTGGTGGCATTTAATCTCCTGCTGTTTGGTCTGGCCTACGGCCTGCTTGTTCTGGTTAATTATCTTCCTGTATGGCTTAATCTTGCAGACAGAATTATGTTTATACAAACACTGACCATTGTTTTTACTGGCTATATCTGGTTTATTCTGACAATGATTGTAATTCCGCTGAATATTATTGTCATCAATAGATTGTATTATGATTTTCAGCAAGAACCGAAGGATCAGTTAGTTCTTTCTGGGAGCTGGATAGCTGGCAAGGCCGAGAAGAGAATCGCTGAAACGGTAGGAAAGCACAGCAAGACATATCGTTTGGTCTTGTTTGCTTTGCTAGCTTTGACCTTCGTTCTTAACACACAGATTTATAGCAATATTGTTCATGCCAGATGGAATGTCATGATTGCCGCACATCGAGGCGACCCGATACAGGCGCCTGAGAATACACTTGCAGCAATTGAGGCGGCTATTTCGCAGTCAGTAGATTTTGTTGAGATAGATGTGCAGATATCAGCTGACAATGTGCCTGTGCTTTTCCATGATAATACTCTCAGAAGGATCGACGGTACTGACCGTTCGGTGAAAAGCATGACACTGAATGAGATCAAACAAATAGATGCGGGCAGCTGGTTTTCTGACGAATTCGCCGGAGAGAAGATTCCTACTCTTGAAGATGTAATACAACATGTAGATGATCGGTCAAGATTACTGATCGATGTTAAACTGACTGGAGAACCTGAGCTGACAGCGCGAATTCTGGCTGATCTCATAGAGCAATATGATATTGCTGATACATGTCTGGTTCAGAGCTTCAGCCCACGTTTGCTGTCTGAGCTTCGTTCTTTGAATCCAGAAATAAAGATCGGACAAATTCTGACAGCATCAGCCGGTCGTTTGGAGCGAATGGATGTAGACTTCTATACTATTAGTCAGAATATGCTGACTGAAAACTTCGTTAAATTGGCTCGCGAGCAAAAGCGACAGGTCTGGGTATGGACAGTTAATTCAGAGAGAAATATAAAAACTGTATTGCAATATGATATCAATGGGATCATTACCGACTATCCACAACGTGTCAGGCAAATTGGTGGTTTGTCTACTCTGTTGTCTGGAGATGATCCAGTGAGTCAGCTTAACTCTGACACAGAATCTAGTACATCTGAATCGACACAAGTCAGTACAGACAATTAAGCATATGATGTGTAATAATAGATAACAGTGAATATTATTACGGCAAAAGAAACCTACGGAGAATGATATGCAAGATAATTTATCTAAATCAGAACAGATAGATATAATTGATAAGATGATGCCTATCGATAAGGCTTGGCTAGTTACCGGTCGTGATCATTGGCGCACATCAGCATTGCCTCTCTTCGGTATAAGAAGCCTTATGACCTCTGATGGTCCGCATGGGTTAAGAAATATTGATCCTGATAAGGAGCATAAGCCGTTTGGTGATGGTGACAAGGCCACCTGTTTCCCCGCTGCCTGTGCCAGTGCCTGCAGTTGGGACAAGGGTCTGATGATTCAGATAGGCAGGGCTCTGGCGATAGAATGCAAAGGCCGCACTGACTTACTGCTGGGGCCGGGAATCAATATCAAGCGTTCGCCCCTAGGTGGTAGAAATTTCGAATACTTTTCCGAGGATCCTTATCTGACAGGCCAATTAGCTGCGGCCTGGGTTGAGGGTCTGCAGTCTGAGCAAATCGGCGCCTGCCTCAAGCATTATGCTGTGAATAGTCAGGAAACTCGTCGCATGTTAATAGATGCAGTGATCGATCTGCGGGCTCTGCATGAGATTTATCTCGCGGCTTTTGAACACGTTATTCGAAAAGCCCGACCCTGGTCTGTTATGGTTTCTTATAACAAAATTAATGGTACATATGCCTGTGAGCATAATTATCTACTCAGAGTCATATTGCGTAATGCCTGGAAATTTAATGGTGTTCTGATTTCCGACTGGGGTGCCGTTAATAACAGGCTGGATGGACTGGAAGCAGGCCTGGATTTGGAAATGCCGGGCAGCGGCTCCTATCACGTAAAGAAAATGGTAAAAGCCCTCAAGAACAAAGAGCTTGAACCTGCTGTTCTGGATGAATCCGTCAGAAGAATGATTGAACTGCAGGACAAGTGTCAGGGTAGTTCGGTCCAGAGAATACAAGGTTTTGAGGATGAGCATCATTTTCTCGCATTGAGAGCAGCTGAGCAATCAATGGTATTAGTAAAAAATGATAAAAAGATATTACCGCTAAAGCTCAATCAACGAATTGCTATCATAGGAGATTTTGCTGCTATCCCTAGAATTCAGGGACATGGAAGCTCAAGAGTGAATCCTTCCAGACAAGATGATATGATCTCTGCGCTGCAGGAATTGGAATTGAATTTTACTTATGCCAGAGGCTTCGATCAAAACAGCGATGAGCCTGATCAGGAACTGATGAAGGAAGCTCTGGAGACAGCCGGGGCAGCTGATATTGCCATAGTCTGTATAGGTTTGCCCGATCATGCAGAATCGGAAGGCTTCGATCGGACTGATATGCAGCTGCCAAAAGCACAGAGAGTTTTGCTTGATAAGCTCTGGACAGTACAGCCGCGTCAGGTTGCGGTCTATTTCGGCGGATCGCCAGTCGAATTGCCCTGGGTCAATAGATTTCAAGCTGTTTTGCTGGCTTATCTTGGTGGCCAGGCTGCTGGTACAGCAGCTGCCAGAATACTTCTTGGTCTTGCCAATCCTAGCGGCAAGTTAGCAGAAAGCTGGCCGCTCAGGCTTAATGATACGCCTTGCGCTGACTTCTTCCCAGGTGATGACAATAGCGTCGAATACAAAGAGAGCATATACGTTGGCTATAGGTACTATGTCAGTACGCAGAAACCTGTTCTTTGGCCTTTTGGCTTCGGACTGAGCTATTCAAGCTTCGAATGGTCAGGCCTGGCGCTTGACCGGGATGCTTTTCATGCTGATGAGAAGATCCAGTTGACCTGCTATCTGAAAAATAGCAGTAGCATTCCAGGTGCTGAAGTTGTTCAGATTTATATTGCTTGCCCTGACAGCTTGGTTGATCGTCCGGCAATAGAACTCAAGGCTTTTGCCAAGGTATATCTTGAGCCGGGAGAGACGAGAATGGTCAGCTTCACTCTTGATAGCAGGACTTTTGCCAGATATGATGCAGAGCTTAGATGTTGGGTGACTGATCAAGGAAGGTATGAGTTGCTGGCCGGATCTTCAAGCCACGATATTTGGCTGACTACCTCTGTGGTTTATGGTGGAGAAAATGGTGGCGAATTGTCTGAGTCGACAACGAAGGCTGATAGAGTAGGAGCTAATATTGGCGCCGGGAAATCTGTTTATGACAGAATTGCTGCCGGGCGTCTGCAAACTGAAGACTTTGCCGATGGCAGGCTTCTGGTCAACAGTGCTGATTTCTCAAGAAGAATGCGGACTGCCAAGTCAATGCAGAAAGCAGCTGATGATCATATATCCCGAGGTAAAACGGCAAAAGTCAATTTCAACACTCCAATTAATGATCTTGGAAACAGCAAATTGGCAAGGCGCGTGATGATGGAGATATTCACAGGCTTGCAGAAGGCATATGATCATCCGGAGCAGGGCAGCATCCGCGAGCGTCAGCTGATTGCGACATGGGAGCAGACACCACTTCGTAGTATTGCGCTTCTGGGCGGAAAGGAGATGGACCTATACAGGCTCGATGCTATGATCGATATGCTTAACGGCCGTGTAATATCAGGCGGTCTGCGTATGATGATCAGAAGAGCATTAGATAGGCTTGATGAAGCTAGTAAGGATAAGGACTTGTAACATGGGTTGTTGACATCTAAAAGTAAGTGATGTTAAACTTTCTCAATAATCTGAAGCAAACGTAGTATGGGAGGAAAATTTATGAGGAAGAATTTTAGGTTTCTGGCAGCAGTTCTTGCTGTCGCAATGGTCGTTGGCGTTTCTGCTTGCGGCAAGTCCGATGACACAGTTAAAATTGGTGTTGTGCAGCTAGTTGAGCATCCAGCTCTGGATGCTTCCTACGAAGGATTCGCAGCTGCTCTGAAGGCAGCTGGCTATGTTGACGGTGAGAATATCGCTATCGACTATCAGAATGGCCAGGGAGAACAGGCAAATTGTCAGACGATCGCGACTCAGTTCGCAAATGACAAGGTTGACCTGGTACTGGCGATCGCTACACCGGCTGCACAGGCCGCGGCAAATGTAATCAAGGATATACCGATTCTTGTTACAGCGGTAACTGACCCGGCTGATGCCAGCATTGTTGATTCAAATGAGAAGCCAGGCGGAAATGTTTCTGGTACATCTGATCTGACACCGGTAAAAGAACAGATCGATCTGCTGCTGGAACTCATACCTGATGTTCAAACAGTAGCGGTTCTGTATACTTCGAGCGAGACCAACTCAGTGTTTCAGGCTAATCTGGCACATGATGCTATTGCCGCAAAAGGTCTTACCAGTATAGAGGCAACAATTTCGGCTTCCAATGAGATTCAGCAGGTCGTTGAGTCTGTAATTGGTAAAGCTGATGCTATTTATATTCCAACTGACAATGCTTTTGCCAATGCTATGGCAACTGTAACAATGGTAACTGAGCCTGCCGGTATCCCTGTAATTGTCGGTGAGAGCGGCATGGTAACGAGTGGTGGACTTGCCACCGTAGGTATTGACTATTACAAGCTTGGCTACCAGACAGGTGAGATGGCTGTGCGTATAATCAAGGATGGCGCTAAGCCGGCCGATATGCCGATTGAATACTTGAATGACGTTGATTTCAGTATCAATACTGATATCGCCAATTCACTTGGTATTGAAATTCCTGCTGAGCTGGCAGAGAAGAATACATTCGGCCAATAATTTTTTCTGAGAACTTCTGCCGGCTGACGATGGTCACATGACTGTTGTCAGTCGGCAGCTTTTTGTAATCAGATATAAGGAGAGATCTGCAGATGTTTTGGATAATTCAAAGTGCCGTTTCACTTGGTATACTCTGGGGAATCATGTCCCTCGGAGTCTATATTACTTTTAGAGTGTTGAATTTTGCTGACCTTACAGTCGATGGCAGTTTTACACTCGGAGGTGCTGTGTCAGCCGTTCTGGCAGCGCGCGGTGTTAATCCGCTTCTGGCAGTGCTGATTGCTATGGTAGGCGGTATGATGGCTGGGCTGACCACCGGGCTTTTGAATACAAAACTGCGAATACCGGGACTTCTTGCCAGTATTTTGACTCAGATCGCACTCTATTCGATCAATCTGCGAGTAATGGGTTCTCCTAATATTCCTTTGCTTCGTGTACCGACGATCTTCACCTGGCTTGGAGATATTGGCTTCCCTACAAGATGGATAAGCATGGGAGTCGGCCTGGTTTTCATGGCCGGAGTAATTGCCTTGATGTATTGGTTTTTTGGTACTGAGATCGGCAGCGCGATCAGAGCTACCGGTGATAATCCGCATATGATCAGGGCTCTTGGCGTACACACAGATACCACAATCATTTTAGGCCTTGTCATGGGTAATGCTCTTGTCGCATTATCTGGTGGTCTGATTGCCCAGCAGCAAGGTTATGGTGATATAGGCATGGGTACTGGTGCGATCGTTATTGGTCTGGCAGCTATTATCATTGGTGAGGTTTTGTTTACTCAGCGCAATTTCATGTTCAGACTTATGGCTGTCATTTTCGGCTCAATCGTCTACAGAATCGTCATAACACTTGTATTGAGGTTTGGACTTAAATCCACTGACCTCAAGCTGTTTACTGCTGTTCTGGTTGCACTTGCATTGTATCTGCCTGTTATGAGATCAGAATACAGACAATTCAAACAACGCAGGAGGAAGATCAATGCTTAAGATCAAACAGGTCAGCAAGACCTTCTATCTCGGTACACCTAATGAACATCAGGCGCTAAAGAATATCGATCTAACAATCAATACTGGCGATTTTGTGACTGTGATAGGTGGCAATGGCGCTGGCAAATCGACTCTATTGAATTTGATTGCAGGAGTTCTCCTGCCTGACGGTGGTCAGATAATGCTCGATGATCAGGATGTGACCTGGATGCCTGAGCATAAGCGTGCTGCGCTTCTAGGACGCGTTTTTCAGGATCCGATGCGTGGTACTGCCGGGGATATGGGGATCGACGAGAACCTCGCTCTGGCTGCCCGCAGAGGCAAGCGCAGGGGACTAGGCTGGGGTATAGCAAAATCTGAGCGCGAGCAGTATCGTGAGATTCTCGGCAAGCTTGATCTCGGGCTTGAAGGACGACTTGGCGCAAAGGTCAAGCTGCTATCAGGAGGACAGAGACAGGCACTAACACTGATGATGGCTACACTTAAGGAGCCGCGTATGCTGCTTCTTGATGAGCATACCGCAGCGCTTGATCCCAAGACCGGTGCCAGAGTTCTTGCCCTCACAGAAGAGTTGATCAGCCGTCAGCAGTTGACGACAATGATGATCACTCATAACATGCGCGACGCGATCAAATATGGCAACAGACTGCTGATGCTGCATGAAGGCCGGATCATTCTCGACATACAGGGAGAAGATAAGAGAAGGCTTCATGTTGAGGATCTTCTGCATATGTTTGAAAAGGCCAGTGGCTCTCAGCTAGCAAATGACAGAATGCTGCTAAGCTGATTGCTTTTGTGTTAGAATGTAACGATTACTTAAACGGTGCATTATACTTAAATTAAGCCAATTTTTATTAGAAGTTAGGAGAACCACTAATGTCATGCAAGCATAGACCAATATTTAAGTTCGGTCAGTTGTTCGCCCGCAGTCCTAAACATGAATGTGAAAGATGTGGAGCAAAAATTCAGCTAACAGGACCATTTCAAACAGGACTGAAGGTTGCCAACGGTCTGTTTATAATGATTATTCTTTTGAGAGCTTTCAGCAACAAAGAAACTGATACCAGCATTGAGACTTTTGTCATCAACATGGCTATATTATTTGGAATGGCCCTGGTTTATTTGCTCGTTATTTCTCTGATCGTGAAATTTGGCCCATATGAAGAGGTCTATGAAGAACCTGAAGCTATTGAAGAGGCTGCAGCAAAAAATCTGGAGACAACAGATAATATTGATCAGCAGTCTGATGGACAATCAGAGGATTCTAACACCACGCAGAATGAAGAGTATTCCGAAGAGCAGAAACAGTTAATTGAAATGTATGCGGCTTATGAGAAGCTGGCAGAAGAGAAACAAAAGCAAGAATCCATTAAGCCAGCTAAGGAATCAAAACCTCTGCCGGAGATGCCTGATTGTCATCATGAACCGATACCAAGCTGGAAAAATTATATCCCCAGCAAAATGGATTTTGTCTGTAAGCACTGTGGTGAACAGATAACTTTTTCAGCGGCAAGAAAAAGATCAATCAATTTAATTTTTCTTGCTGTTATGGCGATTATTCTGATGCCTAACTTCATGAATGATAAAATTAATTTTTGGCAGTACCTATTAATTACGCTTGGAGCATTGGTGGTAGCTACACTAATACAGATTTATTTCGTCAAGAGATGGCCAATGGATCTTAAGCAGACACAATAATTTGACAGCTATAGCTGCAAACCAGCATTTACAGACTGTATGAGGTAGAGAATGAAACATCAGCCTAATATTCTTCTTATAATGGCAGAGAAAATGAGATATGACTGTATTGGCAGCAGCAGAATGCGCCTGAGCCATACTCCTTATCTTGACTGGCTGGCTGGTAACGGTGTCTGGTTTGAACAGGCTTATACACCTCATCCCAATTTTTCCCTGGCACTGAGCACTCTGCTAAGTGGAAGACGATTCAATGCTGACAGGTATTTTCCACATGAATTCAGACAGGCAAAAGACGAAGATTCAGTAAGTTTTCAAGGCTGGTCCAGTTGGCTGCGAGAGCAAAACTGGCCCTGCTCCTGGCTTGGTGAATGGCGGATGCAGGACAGTAAGCCTGAAGATTTTGGCTATAACACTGTTAAAACAGATGCAGGCCCTAATCCCATGGACCTGGCTCAGGCTGCTGCTGAATGGCTGCGCGCGAATGGACAGCAGGGGCTGCCTTGGCATCTATGCTTAAGCTTCCCCGATTTTATCCCATCTGCCGATGAACAGGAAGCCGGTGTCAGAGATATACCAATGCCGCCCTGGCCCAATTTTGTTGATGATATGAAAAATAAGCCGCGAGCACAGCAGAGACTACAGGAGCGCAATGCTACTTTGCAGAATCTCTGGTCAGATTGGTCTGACCGCGCCTCTAATTCCAATAGACAGGCTGGCAGGATCGATGAAGCGCTAGGTCAATTAGTGGCGCAAATCAATCAGATGGGACTACTTGAGGATACGCTTATAATTTTTACTGCAGCCTCAGGCTCTATGTGCGGAAGTCATAGATTAGTAGGCAATGAGTACTGCTGCTATGATGAGATCATGAGAGTACCGATGCTTCTTCATTGGCCTGGTGTTATTCCGGCCGGACTGCGTTGTGAGAAGCTCGTAAGCAGTTTGCTTGATATTCCTGCGACTTTAACATCTCTGCTCCAGGGCGAGACTCCTGATGAGTACCAGGGGTTTGACCTATCCTGCTACTGGCAGGAACAACAGACAGAAGAAACTAATGATGCTTGTCGCAGAGATGGCATATTGTCAAGTCAGCTCGGGCTCACGAATGGACTATATACTCAGAGAATGTACCGTGACAGCCGCTACAAGCTTGTCTGGAATCCGACTGATATCGACGAATTCTATGATCTACAGAAGGATCCATATGAGCTGGTCAACAGAATCGGCGATGATTCAGAACAGGAAATCAGACTGAAAAAGCTGATGCTCGAAGAGATGATAAAATGTGGAGATCCTATGGTACAAGCACTGTCTCAGGAGTTAAAAAGTGAATAATGGCAGCCACAAGAGAATAATCACAGCTGCGTTGCTCATAATTGCGATGCTGCTTGTTTTGCTGCTTTCGGCCTGCGATTTTACCGATTTCACTCAAATGCTGTCAGATGCTGTAGGTAGTACGAACAGCAGCGATCTGACTGAAACTGATGATCCTGAGGCTGATCAAACTGAAAAATCAAGTTTTTTTATAGATATTAAGCCCGGTCAGACGATCGAGAGTAATGAAGAAACGCAGAACGATACAGTGCCTGATGGCGAAGGGTCTTTGGATGATATTTCAGATGAGGCCTTAATTGAATGTGTATCAACCAATCTGGCGAATTTTGCTGATGAAATTGATCTAACTCCATGTCTTGATGGATATCGTGTTGAAGAAAATCGAATCGATGAGCTTATCAGCAGAGTGGTAAAAGCCTTCGAGCATGAGTATATGCAGGATCCTTTTGTTTTTTATCTAAATGGTGCAATGCAGGTCGGTTATGAGCTTCAGTCCGGCTGGGGCAGTCGTCACCTTACTTCTATGACTCTTAAGCTGCAAAGATATGAGCGTTACGCTAATACGGATATAACTGAATTTGAACAGATCAAGGCAGATATGATTACTGAAGCCCAGACGATCGTTGATCTGGCTGGAAATGACAGAGCTGAATGGGAGAAGCTACTGATAGCACATGATGAACTGGTCCGGAGGATCAGCTATGATACCACTCTGGACCAGAGCAATAATCAGACTGCCAGTGCGCTACTCGATGATTATTCACTTTGCAAAGGATATGCTCAATCATTTAAGCTTATATGCGATCTGATGTCGATAGAGTGCGAAGTTATTTCTGGACAGGCGGATGGAATAGAACATGCCTGGAATATTGTAAATCTTGATGGCAAATATTATCATATCGATGTAACTCATGATGACCCTGTTCCTGATCGCGGAGCTTCAGGCTCTGTAGATCATCGGCATTTTCTGCGATCTGATTAGATGATGTCTGCCACTCATCAGTGGAAACGTGAAAACTATAATGCTGCGGTTTCAGACGGTGTACATTATTTCCGTCAGAATGATCTGGTAGTATTTGATATCGATCAGCTAAATGATAAGTTGCAAAAATTTCTGATGATCAGCGATTTTGAAGATGACCGTGACGATCAGCTTGAGCTGCTTTATGAAGGCACAGAACCTGTTCAGCAGGAACAATTTGATGAAATGTTCAAAACAGCACTTGCTGGCAGCAACCTTAACAGACGACACTTTTCCTATCAGGTATCAGCAGATAAGAATGTACTTCAACTGATAATTATGGCTGAGTAGGTCTGGAGGGTTCTCGCTTATGAGCCGCACAATTCTTACAGTCAATCCCGGTTCAACTTCAACCAAAGCTGGTTTGTTTTCAGACGGTATTTGTCTGCTTAGCAGAGATATCAGCCATAATACGGTTGAGTTAAGTGAAATTTCTGATCAACAAGGGCAGATCGAGCTGAGACTCAGATATTTGAGAGAATTTATCGAAGAGGCTGAAGCTGATCAAATTGCCGATAAATCATCAATCGATCTGATAATGGCAAGAGGTGGCCTCATTGGTCCGGTCAGCAGCGGCGTTTACGAAATAAATGACCTGATGAAGCAGGTTTTGCATAGAGAGTATTATGGCAGTCATGCCAGTAATCTGGGTGCACTAATTGCCGATAGTCTCGGTAGCGAATTGGGCATAAGTTCATACATTGCTGACCCGCCATCTGTTGATGAAATGAATTCGATAGCCAGATATTCAGGGCTGAAGAGCATAGAGCGGGTTAGCCTCTTTCATGCTCTCAATCACAAAGCTGCGGCCAGAGAGGCTGCAACCACAGTCGGACTGCCTTATGAACAGCTGCAAATGATCGTTTGTCACATGGGTGGAGGCGTATCTGTAGGTCTGCATAGCAAAGGACGCGTTATTGATGTTAACAATGCTCTTGAAGAAGGACCAATGTCACCAGAGAGAGCTGGATCCCTTCCCTCCCTGTCTTTGCTGAGACAATTCTCTCAGTCAGGTCTTGAACCTGATATTTTTCGCAAGGAGATAAATGGCAGAGGTGGATTATTTTCATATACCGGCTCTGCCAACGAAAAATTGCTTGAAGTCGATATGGATAAGAATTATGCAAATCGGGAAGCAATAGATGCCATGATCTATCAGATCAGTAAAGAGATCGGTGCTCTGGCAGCTGCTGCCTCGGGTCGTGTTGATGCCATCGTACTTACCGGAGGTCTGGCTAAAAGCGACTATATTTGCCATGGGATAGATCAGAAAGTTAGTTTCATAGCCAGAATCATTAGAATCCCGGGTGAGCGGGAACTGCAGGCTCTGGCAGCAGCTGGAATGAGATTGCTAGATGGCATAACTAAACCCCTTCAGTATGAAAACAATTTCAGAACGGAGGATAAGTGATGAAGCATTTTGAAGAGCTTGAAGACCTGGTAAGAGAACGAAATCCTGGGGTAATTGCGGTTGCAGCTGCTCATGATGAGCATGTGCTGCAGTCTGTACATGCAGTTTGCAAACTTGGTTATGCAAGAGCAATTCTAGTTGGCGACAAGGAAAAGATATTCAGATCAGCGGATGATCTTGAACTCGACATAAGTGATATGACGATTATTAAGGAGCTTGATAATCAGGCTGCCGCAATGCAAGCGGTAAATCTTGTCAACAATGGTGAAGCTGGTATCCTGATGAAAGGACAGCTACAGACTGCTGAGCTTCTGAAAGCTGTTCTGGCCCGCGAGCAAGGTCTGAGAACAAACAGACTGCTAAGTCATGTCGGTCTTTATGAGCTGCCCTCATATCATAAACTCCTGATGGTTACCGATGCTGGAATCAATATTAACCCCGATCTTCAGCAAAAAGCTAAGATAATAGAAAATGCCGTAGAGGTTGCAAGACATCTGGGGATTGAAACACCAAAAGTAGCTGTTCTATCAGCGGTTGAACTGGTAAACCCATCGATGCAGGCTACTTTGGATGCAGCTGCTTTGACACTGATGGCCAGAAGAGGTCAGATACGCAACTGCCTGGTTGATGGGCCACTGGCGATGGATAACGCTATAGATCGTCAGGCAGCCTGGCATAAGCATATAAGAAGTGAGGTCGCCGGAGATGCGGATATCCTGCTGGCTCCTGACATAGAGTCAGGGAATATTCTCGTGAAATCTCTGGTCTTCCTTGCGCAGGCCAGGTCCTGCGGTATTATAACAGGTGCTAGAGTTCCACTGGTAGTTACTTCAAGGGCAGAGAGCAGTGAGGCTAAGTACTATGCGATTCTTCTGGCTCTTGTATTGTCCAATGAAGAGAAGATATTTTAAATATTTCTGATAAGACGAGGAGGTAAGGACATGAGCGGACAGAAAGAAAAAATTATAATTTCAGTCTGGGTAGAGGATCGAGCAGGTGTTTTGGGTCATGTTACACAGCTGTTTGGTGAACAGAATTGTAATATCGAGAGTCTTGCAGTCGGTCAGACTGAGAAAAACGGTATATCGCGTATGACTATCATAATAGATGGCAGCCGTCAGGATGCAGCAGCAGTCATGTCGCGTCTTAACAGAATAACTAATCTTATTCAGGTCAAACAAATCGATACAAATGAATCTGTTCAGATGGAGCTTGCACTCATTCAGGTCGATGCCCCGGAGGAGAGGCGGACAGATCTGATTAATCTGATCAATGTTTTTCGAGCCAGAATCGTCGATGTCGCATCTGCGAGCATGACGATTGCGATTGCGGGAAATTCAATCAAGATCGATGCTCTGATCGATCTGCTGCGCACATTCGGCATCAATGAAATTGTAAGAACAGGGACAGTGGCGCTGGATCGAGGCAGAAAACTGTTAGACTAATGCAGTTTATGCTAAAATCATTTTATTGAAGTCTTATTCCGACAGATCATTATTATCGCTATGATGCTAGACAAAATCAGAATTATGGGAGGGAAATTATGTTTTGTACAAGTTGTGGAGCTCAAAATGAAGATTTCGCAAAATTCTGCACCAGCTGTGGACAGGTATTGAATGGTACCGCTCCTGCAGCCGCACCTGTTTCGGAACCTCAGCAGACGTCAGCGCCGGCACCAGCACAGCCAACCCCAGTGCAGCCAGCTCCGGCTTATAACAACTACAATCCAGTATCAGGCTCTCTTAATTACAAAATATTTGGCGATAATCTGCCAGCGGTCTCGATTCGTATGAATGCAGGCGAGAGTATTTACACACAGTCTGGCGGTATGACCTGGATGGATAACGGTATAAATATGGAGACCAATATGAAAGGCGGCCTCATGAAAGGCCTAGGTCGCGTATTCTCAGGAGATTCGTTATTTATTGCCACTTATACAGCTAACCAGAATAATCAGGAAATCGTGATAGCCAGCAATTTTCCCGGCCATATCGCAGCAATTGATATCGGACAAACACCAATCATTGCTCAGAAATCAGCTTTTCTCTGTGCCCAGCCTTCTGTCACTCTTAGTGCCTATGTAACAAGAAATGCAGGGGCTGGTTTTTTCGGCGGTGAAGGTTTCATAATGCAGCGACTTACTGGCGCTGGTATGGCTTTTCTTGAAATAGATGGCAGTCTGGTTGAGAGAACGCTGGCACCAGGTGAAACTATCAAGGTAGACACCGGTAATGTCGCGGCTTTTGCCGAGAGTGTTCAATATCAGGCGGAAATGGTAAAGGGCTTCAAGAATATTCTGTTTGGCGGTGAAGGATTGTTCCTGACGACACTGACTGGCCCTGGTAAGGTCTGGCTGCAAACCATGACAATGCCTGGATTCGCTGGTAAGATCCTGCCATATCTGCCGAAGTCTGGAAATTAAAGGATTATGGCAGAAGAAATCAAATTTGAATCAGTTTGTGACCAGGCGGCGGCAGAAGAGACCGCCCGCCTGGCTTATGATATCTGGCATCAGCATTATGATGGATTAATTGGCAGTAATCAGGTTGATTATATGCTTGAAACTTTCCAGTCATCTGTAGCTATCCTCAGAGATATTAGTGAAAAAGGCTATGAATATTATTTGCTGAAGGATCAAGGCGACTGTTTGGGTTATTATGCGGTCCGCCTAGATCATGATTCAGATGAGCTGTTTTTGAGCAAGATCTACATAGACGGTAAAGCACGTGGACGCGGTCTGGCCAGAAAAATGCTTGATCATATGATAAATAGAAATAAGCCAGATTCTATCTGGCTTACTGTCAATAAAAATAATAGCAATACTATCGCAGTTTATGAACATCTAGGTTTCCGGACTGAGAAGATGCAGAAGGTCGATATCGGTTCAGGCTATTATATGGACGATTTGGTAATGCGGCTGCAGCTTCAAGGTTGACAGCCGTTTTTATCTAACGACCTTGTATGGCCAGCTGAAAATTCCGCCCATGTCATATACTTCGTTAAATCCGTTTTTTGCCAGGAAGCGGGCGGCCTGGCCACTGCGTGCTCCACTGGCACAATAGACCACTACAGGGGTATCTGTGTGTTCAGCAAGATTATTTATCATAGATGGCAGCTGCTGTACCGGCAGAAGCTTACTGCCAGGTATATGTGCCTGTCTATATTCCTCAGATGTTCTGACATCAAGGACCAACGGTGGATTTTCCTGTTCCAACCACTCTTTTAGTTCAGCTGCTTTTATACGCTGAGGATTCTTATTTGTTTTTGTACCGGTATTCTGAATGGCTGATCGAAATGAATCAAAAAAACTGCTCATATGGATTTTCCCTCCTAAAATAGATGCGGTTTATATAACTTAGCCTGCATGCATCCTACAGGTTATGTTGTTGTCAGTTATCTTCAACACTGCTATCATATAGCATGTTGTGATTGACTTCTGTGATTTGGTTACATATATAGAAATTTGTGAATATCAATAATTATGACTGGTAAAAATTGGCGGTTTATGTTTGAATTTGCTGATAGTGTGGGAGGAAATAGCTGTGGAAGATAAGATGATGGGACTGGGAAAAGCTGTATTGTTTGATTGTGATGGTGTGCTTGTTGATTCTGAGCCGGCGCTGGCGAGAATCGCTGCGATCGCTCTTGCTGATTTCGGAGCAGCTGCCAAGCCGGAGGATTTTAAGCCATATATTGGAATGGGCGAGGATAAATATCTGGGTGAGGTTTTAAAAAAATACGGTGTACCTTATACTCAGGATGTTAAGAAGCATGTTTACGAGAAATATATTGAGTTGGCTGACGATTTTGTCGAGCCTTTTGCCGGTGTCCGCGAGCTGCTGGTAGAACTAAAGAATTCAGGATATAGAATGGCAGTGGCCAGCAGTGCCGATATGATAAAGGTAGAGGCCAATCTTAGAGTCCTGGCTGTATCAGATAATATGTTTGATACTGTAATAACAGGAAGTGATATTGAACGCAAGAAGCCTTTTCCCGATATCTATTTACTAGCTGCCAGGCGCTGCAATACAGAGCCGGCCATGTGCTATGTAGTTGAGGATGCAGTTAGTGGAATCGAATCAGCAAAAGCTGCAGGTATGACAGCGATTGGCTTCTCTTCTGCGCATAGTGCTGAGGAGCTAAGGGCTGCAGGCGCCGACTATATTATTGACAGTATGGAAGAGCTTCTGTCTGTGTTGAAATAACGTTCTGATTATATGTGTTGGCAGATTTAGGCTTGTGTATAGATTTAAAAACTCCTCCCAGTTAAGCACTGAGAGGAGTTTTTGCTGAGAAAATTGATTTATACGTTGAAAAGCATAGCTGAGTAGGATGGCAATGGCCAGTATTTTCTATCGATCATCATTTCCAGTTCATCAGCATCTGCACGTAGAGTATTCATGGCAGATACGACCTGATCACGATAGGCTTCTGCCTGTTTATCTGTTTCTTGTGAGTGCATCGCGGATGCTTGTTCAGAAGCCTGATCAAGCTCGCTTAGATGCTGACTGAAGTTCTTAAGCGCTTCACTGATTGACGCAAAGAGCTTTTTCTCGACTGAAGTATCTTGCTCGATGTCTTGAATCACCTTAATGTCAGCGGCTAGCTGAGAGCGGTAGCTGATGATAGCCGGCAGCAGCTGCCTTCTCGACATTTCAATCATGGTCAGAGCTTCAATATTAATGGTCTTGATATAGATTTCATACTGGATTTCAGCTCTGGAATCCATTTCCTTGCGCGAGAGAACATGGTGTGTCTCCATCAAAAGCTTATTCTTCTCAGACTTGATTGCTGCGACAGCTTCGACTGTTGTTCTGATATTCGGCAGACCGCGTTTTTCGGCCTCGATGATCCAGTCATCAGAATAACCATTGCCGTTGAAAATCACTCGTTTGTGATCCTTGACTGCTGTTTTGATCAGACTGTTGACAACATCAGCAACATTTTTTGCTCCTTCAAGCTGCTCGGCATAGCGGCTGAGAATTTCAGCAACGATGGTGTTGAGTGTGAAGTTGCACTGAGCTATCGACTGAGAAGAACCAACCATGCGGAATTCAAATTTGTTACCGGTAAAAGCAAACGGCGAAGTCCTGTTACGGTCGGTGCTGTCTTTTGCCAGGTCCGGCAGTGAAGAGGTGCCGAGTTTGAGCAGACTCTGGGCCTCGCAGCATGCAATTTGACCGGCTTCAATTTGCTCAAGAATACTTGTCAGTTGTTCGCCCAGGAAGATTGAGATAATCGCCGGAGGAGCTTCGTTCGCACCAAGTCGATGATCGTTGCCCGCGCTTGCTGCTGAGATTCTCAATAAGTCGGCATATTCGTCGACAGCCTGGATGACCGCGCTGAGGAAGAGCAGAAACTGCTGATTTTCATGCGGCGTTTTCCCGGGCTCGAGTAGGTTTTGTCCGTCGTCGGTGCTCATCGACCAGTTGTTATGCTTGCCTGATCCATTAACACCGGCAAAAGGCTTCTCGTGCAGCAGACAGACCAGTCCATGGCGCAGGGCGATTTTTTTCATTGTTTCCATTGTTAACTGATTGTGGTCTGTCGCTATATTGGTTGTGTTGAAAATCGGAGCAAGTTCGTGCTGGGCCGGTGCCACCTCATTATGCTTGGTTTTTGCCGATACGCCCATTTTCCAGAGTTCATGATCAAGATCAGACATGAAGGCAGCGATTCGATCTTTTATCTGCCCGAAATAGTGATCTTCAAGATCCTGTCCCTTGGGCGGCTTGGCACCAAACAACGTTCGGCCTGTCATAATCAGATCAATTCTCTGATCATAATATTTTTTGTCAATGAGGAAATATTCCTGTTCAGGTCCGACCGTTGTTGTGACACGTTTGACCTGATCCTGGCCCAATAGCTTCAGAACGCGGACAGCCTGTCTGCTTAGCGCATCCATTGAGCGCAGCAGAGGTGTTTTCTTATCAAGCGCCTCGCCGGTATAGGCACAGAAGGCTGTGGGAATATAAAGTGAATGATCCTTGACGAAAGCCGGAGATGTACAATCCCAGGCAGTATAGCCTCTGGCTTCAAAAGTTGCTCTCAAACCACCGGAGGGAAAAGATGAAGCATCAGGTTCGCCTTTTATCAATTCCTTGCCGCTGAATTCCATGATTATACGGCCGTCGGAGGAGGGCGAAATGAAGGAGTCATGCTTCTCAGCGGTAATTCCTGTCATAGGCTGGAACCAGTGAGTGAAATGAGTCGCACCCTTGCTAAGTGCCCAGTCCTTCATTGCTGAGGCTACGACCTCAGCAACCTGTGGATCAAGTATACTGCCGGTTTCGATCGTTCTGCGCAATGCCTGATATGTTTGTTTGGGAAGAGTCTGGCGCATAATGGCATCATTGAAAACATTTGACCCGAAGATCTGACTAAGCGCCGCAGTGCCTGCAGCTTCTGTGGCTTGCATCATATAGTTGCCTCCTTCTTGTAGTCGCCGGACTCTGATTCAGCATAAATAAAAAGGCGCCTGACTTCCTTGTTGGGAAGTACAGAACACCTTCGTTCCGTGAATGAGCCAGTCTGACCTGCCCCCGCATCTGGCAGGGTTATCTTGTTCTTGATATATATTGTAGCAGAAAATGCAAGAAAGGCAACGGTAAATTGCAAAAACATCAAAGTGATATGAAGCTGATAGATTGTGCAAATTGACTGAAAACAAGTGTAAATATGCTTATTAAAGGCCTTTGTTTAGCGTAATCAAGCTAATGATAAAAAAATAAAACAGGAGCCTGGAAACACCAGGCTCCTGTATGGATATGAAATAATATGCGATAAAACCTGCAAATATTAAGCTTTTGCCAGTACTCTGTCAGCAACAGCCAGAACATTATCCACTGTGAAGCCAAATTCTTCAAACAGTTTGGACGCAGGTGCTGATGCGCCGAAATGATCAAGACCGATTACTTCGCCTTCGAAACCGACATAGCGATACCAAGGCATAGTTGCTCCGGCCTCAATTGCGATTCTGGCACGAATTGATGAGGGCAGGATCTTCTCTTTGTATTCTGCGCTCTGTGCTTCGAACAACTCAATCGAAGGCATAGATACTACTCTCGCAGCAATGCCTCTTTCCTTGAGGGCTTTCTGAGCTTCTACTGCCAAAGCGACCTCAGAACCAGTTGCGATCAGGATCAGCTTGGCATCTGCTTCGTCGACGAGCACATAACCACCCTTGAGAGCTTCCGGGCCACTGTTTTCATATGTTGGCAGATTCTGACGGCTCAGAACCATACATGTGGGTCCTTCGTAGGTCAGTGCTGAAAGGTAGCCAGCGGCAGTTTCCTTACCATCGGCCGGACGGAATACACAAACATTTGGTGTGGCTCTTAGAGCTGCCAGATGCTCGATCGGTTCATGTGTAGGACCATCTTCGCCGACACCGATACTATCATGTGTCAGAACATACATGACAGGAGCTTTCATCAGAGCGCTCAGACGCAGTGCGCCTTTCAAATAATCGCTGAATACGAAGAAGGTTGAGCAGAAAGTGCGTAGTCCGCCATGGAGAGCAAGACCGTTAGCGGCAGCTGCCATAGCGAATTCACGAACGCCGTAATGAATGTTGGCGTTTTCATATGCGTCAGCCGCAAACCAGCCTTTGCCATTCATTTCAGTCTTGGTCGAAGGTGCGAGGTCAGCGCTTCCGCCGATCAGGTTAGGCAGACGCTCGGCCAGTCTGTTAAGGACAACACCGCTAGTTGCACGTGTTGCCTGTGAGCCTTCAAAAGCCCAGAAATCAGCGTCGTTAAGCAGATCTGGCAGCTTGTTACTGTTGCATGCGGCAAATTCCTCAGCGAGCTCAGGATATTTTTTCTGCCACTGTTCAAACTTTACCTGCCAGGCTTCCTGCTTGGCAGCTAGTTCTGACTGCTTCTGTTTCATCCAGTCTGTAAGCTCTGCCGGAACACCAAAAGGCTCACTGACAGGCCAATTGAGATTCTCTTTTGTTTTCTGAACATTGTCTGCACCAAGAGGCTCGCCATGGGTTTTGGCCAGACCAACCAATGGTGATCCAAAGCCAATTTGTGTTTTGACAACGATCATTGACGGACGTGACTTCTCTGCTTTTGCAGCTTCAATGGCAGCGGCGATGGCTGCGCGGTCATTGCCGTCGGTGATATGCTGAACATGCCAGCCATAAGCTTCATGACGAGCACCTACATCTTCGGTAAAGGAAACATCTGTGTCACCTTCGATCGAGATGTCATTGTCATCATAGAAGGCAATCAGTTTGCCGAGCTTCAGTGTAGCTGCCAGAGAAGCGGCCTCACTGGCGACACCTTCCATCATGCAGCCGTCACCAACCAGTGTATAGGTATAGTGATCGACGATCTCATCGCCAGGACGATTGAAGCGAGCAGCCAGATGTGCCTCTGCCATAGCCATGCCGACAGCATTGGCGAAGCCCTGTCCAAGGGGACCGGTTGTGGTTTCGATACCTACAGTATGACGATATTCTGGATGTCCTGGGGTCAGGCTGTCCCATTGACGGAAGGACTTAAGATCTTCAATCTTCAATCCATATCCGAAGAGAAACAGCAATGAGTAGATCAACATGGATGCATGACCTGCACTCAGCACGAAGCGGTCGCGATTGACCCAGTTCGGATCTGCAGGGTTATGTGCCATGTGATTTGCCCACAGCTCATAAGCCGTGGCAGCTGAGCCCATTACAAGACCTGGATGTCCTGAGTTGGCTTGTTGGATACTTTCAGCGGACAGTATGCGTATTGCGTTAACTGCAAGCTGGTCTAGACGTTGTGTGTCTGACATAGGGTTCACCTCCGAGTAATTTCGATAAACATCACATCGTATTATACACGAAATCAGGTCTGGTAAAAACAAGCAGAAGCAAAATCTTCAGATCTCTGTGTTAAAATATGAGTGAAGGTGATTTATTATGGATGATAACAGACTATTGCTTAAGTTTGCCTGTGATTATTACTGTGCCGGCCATCTTGATATTATTGGACAAGAGGCTACGGCTTTTGTTTCTGGCGGTATCAGCAGTGATACACAGGTGGAATCATTGCATCGAATGCGCACTTCATCTCGCCGAATTATTGAGATCACCGATGCCTACAATAGATTCATACAGCAAAAATCTGGCAAAAATTTAAGTAAATCGTCACGCTTACTGCTCAAATACAGCGGAGCTCTGCGCAATCTAGATGTACTTCTGATTATTGTTCATAATATCCAGCAAACAGAAAACAGAAATGAAGATGAGATAGCTCATCTTGAAGATTTCCGCCTCTGGCTGTTGCAGCAAAGGAAAATCAAGGCTTCTGAACTTTGTGAATGTCTTGATAAGGATGTTCTTCATATGATAAACAGATCTGCAGTAAGACTTGAACTTAAGTTTGCAATCGGCTATGACCATAAGTCGACTGTCTGCCATTCTCTGAGAGAAGCTGCTGCTGCAATTTACTATAGGTCTGCTGCCGATATTCTTGCTGCCGGAAGCAGCCGCGATCAGCTGCATGCTCTACGCATCAAATGCAAGGGATTCCGTTATCTGCTCGAGTTGTTTGAGCTCTCTGGTATGGATACTTATCAAGCCCAGTCAGAATTCAAAGTAGTCCAGGATATTTTTGGATCCTGGCATGATGATCATGTCCTGCTGCAAAATCTCAAAAAATACCGCAAGGAAATAGATCACAAGAAAGATCAGAATGATATTTTGCATCATATTTTTGTAGAACGTGAGAAGCTTTCCCGATCAAAGGCTGAAGAGGCGGCTAATATTTTAACGCAGCAATGGTTTGACTCGGCTTTTGCCAGTGTGTTTTTAGGTCAAATATAATAGCCTGTAAGAGGTTATGAATAAATGCAAAATGACCGGCCTGTTGACCGGTCATTTCTTGTCGAATTTAAGCTAATCAATATTATACTGTGTGAGGGATGACAGGAGCTGCAAATACTCTGGTTGACAGCTGTTCATCAATATTGAGCAGCGCATTTGTATTATCCGCAGCCAGCGTCAGTCGATCTATCCAATCATTGGCATTGCCTTCTTCCTCAACCTGTTCAGTTACATACCACTGCAGGAAAATGTAGGCCGCATGATCATTTACTTTCATTGCGATTGAAGCAAGATTGTTGATTGAATCAGTGACGAACTGTTCATGAGCAAGAGTTTTTTTGAACACGTCCAGTAGATTATCCCAGTCGCCGCTAGGATCATCAATAGCTGCAAAAGCTACAGGTTCACTTCTGGTCTGCATATACTGATAGATTCCTTGTGCATGAGCAAGTTCTTCTTGATACTGAGCATACATCCAATTTGATGCACCCTTAAGGCCATTATCACTGCACCAATTTGCCATTGCCAGATAGAGAAATGCCGAATAGTACTCCTTATTGATTTGTTCACTCATTGCCTTAGATAGTTCTGCGTTCATATAAATTACCTTCTTTCCTCAATTCAATTGTTTGTGCCAGCTGATGCGTGGCTCGTCTGCTTTTGCTGTTACTATTATAAGTATAATACTTACCTATGATTATATGATACCTGAGAGCATAAGAATAGCCAGTGAAAAATGTTACCGAAAGTGCATCTGACCAGCGCTATGATTAATTATTGAAAAAATCCAGACTGTTTTCTGACTGAATTTGCAATATTGGCTCGGTGAGATTGCAAATTAAGTCAAAGTTCTTATAATAGAGAGAGAAAATGCTGAGATAAAATATATAAGGAGGGTACTCTTTTGTATAAAATAGTTAATAAACAGGATCTTAACCCTACAGTTTCGCTTCTTAAGATAGCGGCACCGGAGATTGCCAGAAAAGCAAAACCTGGTCAGTTCATTATTTTGAGAGTCGATGATGAAGGTGAGAGAATTCCCTTGACGATCGCTGACCATGATAATGAAACAGGTACTGTTACGATCGTTTTTCAACTCGTTGGCAAAACTACCAGGCAGCTTTCTGAGATGAAGGAAGGCGATTATCTGCTCGATTTTGTCGGCCCATTGGGCAAAGCAACAGAGCTTGATGGCTATAAGAAAATCGCAGTTATCGGTGGCGGTCTTGGTTCAGCAATTGCCTGGCCACAGGCCAAAAAACTCTTCCATGAGGGTGCTCATGTCGATATGATCTGCGGCTTCCGCAACAAGGATCTAATCATTCTTGAGGAAGAGATGAAACAGTCATGTACGCGGCTTATTATTACGACCGATGACGGTTCAAATGGCCGCCAGGGCTTCGTTACTGATATCCTGAAGGATTTGATCGATCAGGGTAATGAATATGACCTGGTTATCGCGATCGGTCCGCTGATCATGATGAAATTTGTCTGTAAGCTGACTCTTGAATATAAGATCAAGACGATTGTAAGTATGAATCCCGTTATGGTTGATGGAACGGGTATGTGCGGCGGCTGTCGTGTTACGGTTGGCGGTGAAACAAAATTTGCCTGTGTTGACGGTCCTGATTTCGACGGACATCTGGTCGATTTTGACGAGGCGATGAGACGTCAGCAGTTCTACAAAAAGGATGAAAAAGAAGCACTGGATCGGCATACCTGCAGACTGACCGGTGAGGAGCGTGCAAATGGTTAATCTTTCACAGAATAAAGTTCCGATGCCTGAACAGGATCCGGAGATCAGAAACAAAAATTTCCGTGAAGTTGCTACCGGCTATACAGCTGAAATGGCAATGGAAGAGGCTGAGCGTTGCCTTCAATGCAAGCATAAACCTTGTATGAGCGGCTGCCCGGTTAGAGTAAGGATTCCGGAGTTTATTGAGAAGGTGGCTGAAGGCAATTTCGGTGAAGCATATGACCTGATAGCTACTACAAATAATCTTCCGGCAATTTGCGGCCGTGTCTGTCCGCAGGAAAATCAATGTGAACAGCTCTGTGTCAGGGCTAAAAAGGGCGAGCCAGTCGCGATAGGCAGACTGGAGCGTTTTGTTGCTGATTGGTATATGTCAAATCGTCAGCTCGCTAAACCTGAAGTTGAGAAGAAGGAACAGAAGGTTGCTGTTATCGGATCGGGTCCTGCTAGTCTGGCTTGTGCGGGTGACCTTGCCAAGATGGGCTATGAAGTCACCATTTTTGAAGCTTTTCATGTTCCTGGCGGTGTTTTGATGTATGGTATTCCAGAATTCAGATTGCCGAAGGCTCTGGTGCAAATGGAAATAGCCAATCTGAAAACTCTCGGTGTAGAGATCAGGACGAATATGGTTATTGGCAAGATTTATGATGTTGATGAGTTGATGCAAGAGCAAGGTTTCAGTGCAGTATTTATCGGTACCGGCGCTGGCCTACCTTCATTTATGAAGATCCCAGGAGAAAACCTTAATGGTGTATATTCAGCTAATGAGTTTTTGACCAGAATCAATCTGATGAAAGCCTATAAATTCCCAGACTGTGATACACCTGTCAGAGTCGGACGCGAAGTCGCAGTTATCGGTGGCGGTAATGTCGCTATGGATGCTGCCAGAAGTGCCAAGAGGTTAGGTGCTGAGGAAGTTTACATCGTCTATAGACGTTCGGAGGAAGAGCTTCCGGCTAGATTGGAAGAATATCACCATGCACTTGAAGAAGGCATTAAAACTAATTTTTTGACAAACCCTACTGAGATACTTGGTACTGATGAAGGCTATGTCAGAGCTCTGAAATGTGTTGA
This sequence comes from Clostridiaceae bacterium, assembly GCA_012727965.1. Lineage (GTDB taxonomy): Bacteria > Bacillota > Clostridia > Saccharofermentanales > UBA5734 > JAAYFZ01. The sequence goes on along the minus strand of JAAYFZ010000101.1, from coordinate 4,646 downwards.
AATGGAACTGGGTGTACCTGATGCCAGCGGCAGAAAACGTTCTGTAATAAAAGCAGGCAGCGATTTTGAGATCGAAATAGATACAGTTATCATGGCGATAGGGCAGAGTCCTAATCCGCTGATCAGATCGACAAAAGGTCTGGAAACACAGAATTGGGGCGGTATAGTTGTCGACAGCGATTCCATGGCAACCAGTAAGCAAGGCGTATTTGCCGGCGGAGATGCTGTCACAGGTGCTGCTACAGTCATACTTGCGATGGGCGCTGGTAAACAGGCTGCTGCTGCTATAGACAAATATCTACATGGCCTGCTTGAAGATCCCGATAACCCGGCCTGCTTCTTCACGGTTACCAGACCGGATAATTGAATATAGGCTCAACTAAGGTGATTATATGAAATATATCAGGTTAGAATATCAAAGAGACATCTTCTGGGCTGTACCGTCTGACGGTACAGCTCAATTGCTTGATGGCGCGCCATATGAAAATGGTCAGCTTACTGATCGATGGATCAGTCTTGATGATTGTCGTCTTCTTGCACCGTGCAATCCCGGCAAAATAGTTGCTATCGGCAAAAATTACCTTGATCATATCAGCGAGCTTAGCGGTGATAGCAAGCTGCCGGATAATCCGATTTTGTTTATCAAACCTACAGGTACGATTATCGGACCCGGGCAGGCGATAGTATTACCGCCTGAGACTATTACAAAAAGAGTCGATCATGAGGCCGAGCTTGCATATGTAATCAGCCGCAGGGCAAAAAATATTTCTACAGCGGAGGCGTCGGAATATATATTGGGTTATACCTGTCTAAATGATATCACGGCCAGAGATGTGCAACAGCAAGATGGCCAGTGGACCAGAGCCAAGAGTTTCGATACTTTTGCGCCGGTAGGTCCGCTTCTGACAGATGAGATCGATCCTTGTAATGTACAGCTTAAATCAATTGTAAACGGTGTTGTGCGCCAAAATGAAAATTCAGATAAACAGATTTGGAATGTATATGAGCTGCTAGCTTTTGTCAGCAGGATGATGACACTTGAACCAGGAGACATGATTACTACAGGTACTCCGGCCGGAATTGGACAGATCAAGGCTGGTGATACAGTCACCATTTCGATTGAGGGTATAGGAGATTTGACCAATCCAGTTATAACTGAATAATGTAGCCCGAGGATAGAAAAACACTTTTACTAACGCTTGACAGACTCTGTCAGGCGTTATATTATTATAGTATACGTGCTCGAGCACGGAGAGGAGTGAAAACATGGGCGTTTCAATTAAACAAATAGCAGAAATTGCCGGTGTTTCACGCGGTACCGTAGATCGGGCACTTAATGATCGTCCTGGTATAAAACCTGAGGTCAAGCAGCATGTACTTGAAATTGCTGATCAACTTGGCTACAGATCCAACAGGGCAGGCAAGCTGCTTGGACTTCACAAGGCACCCCTGACAATAGGTATACAGATGCCTTCTGATGGCAATGACTTTTTCGATGCTATTCTGGAAGGACAACGCAAGGCTGGCGAAGAGCTGGCTGATTTCGGACTGAAGCTGCATTGGCGTACGATGAAGGGCTTCTCACCTGAGAAGCAATTGCAGCAAATTGATGAGTTAATTGAGCTCGGCGCACAGGCGCTTGCAATTGTACCAATCGACCATGCGATGATTTCGGATAAACTGGCTGAACTAGACGAGCGCAAGATACCTGTTGTCACTTTCAATACAGATATCGGCGGCGCCAAGAGATTATGTTATGTCGGCAATGATTATTTGAGAAGCGGCTCTACCGCGGCCGGGCTCCTGGGCAGGCTCGCAGATGGCCGAAACTGGCGTATACTTGTTTTAACAGGATCTGTCAGTATGCTTGGACATAATCAGAGGATACATGGTTTTCACAGCACCTTGAAGGAGCATTACAGCAATGTCAAGGTAATTGATATATTTGAAACAGAGGACGACGATGTTCAGGCCTATAATATAACGAGAGAGTTTTTCGCGCCGGCTGCAGCTGCAGGCGGTAGGGAACAGATGCTGCCGGCCGATGCGGTCTATCTGACTGCAGGTGGAACTGCTGGCTGCTGCAGAGCTGTTATCGAGGCAGGTCTGGCCGGAAGGGTAAAAATTATCAGCTTCGACAGGACTCCAAGTATGGAGCAGTTTCTTGAAGATAGAGTAATCACTGCATCAATCGAACAGGAGCCTTATATTCAGGGATATCTGCCTATAAAGCTGCTATTTGATTATCTGCTTGACAATACCAGGCCACCGGCCTGCAGCTGGACAAGAAATGAGATAGTCATAAGTGAGAACATGAATCAATCGGCCCGCTTCACCGCATGGTGATGCATATATATCAAATCAGCCTGATGGCAATAATGAGCTGGCCGCATGGCCTAAGAAAGAGAGGTCCCTTATGTCTGAGTTTTATCCAACAATCAAGAAGATCGCCTATGAAGGCAACAAGACCGACAACCCGCTGGCATTCCGCTTCTACAATCCCGACGAACTGATCGCCGGCAAGAGCATGCGTGACCACATGAGATTTGCTATGTCTTACTGGCATACGATGGTAGCCGAAGGCTCCGATATGTTCGGTGTTGGCACTCTGGCCAAAAAATACGGTTCATCTGATCCGATGGAACAGGCAAGAAACAAAGCACATGCTGCTTTCGAACTGATGGACAAGCTTGATATCGATTATTATTGCTTCCATGACCGTGATATCGCACCTGAAGGCTCTTCACTGACCGAATCAAACAAGCGTCTTGACGAGATCACCGATCTGCTGAAGGATCTGCAGCAGGAATATAAAAAGAAACTTCTCTGGGGCACAGCTAATATGTTCTCCAACCCACGTTATGCACATGGCGCAGGTACATCGCCTGATGTTGATGTATTTGCTTTTGCCGCTGCTCAGGCCAAGAAGGCTGTTGAGCTGACCGTCAAACTTGGTGGTGAAGGTTATACATTCTGGGGCGGCCGTGAAGGCTATGAGACACTGCTTAACACAAATATGGGTCTTGAGCTGGATAACCTGGCAAGACTTATGCATATGGTAAAAGACTATGCCCGCAGTATCGGCTTCAAAGGCGATTTCTATGTTGAGCCTAAGCCGAAGGAGCCAACCAAGCATCAGTATGATTTCGATGCTTCAACAGTTATCGGCTTCCTGCGCAATTATGGTCTTGATAAGGACTTCAAGCTAAATATCGAAGCCAACCATGCAACACTGGCAGGTCATTCCTTCCAGCATGAGCTGCGTCTGGCAAGAGAGACAGGCTTCTTCGGTTCAATCGATGCCAACCAGGGCGATATGCTGCTTGGATGGGATACAGACCAATTCCCGACCAATATTTATGACACAGTCTTCGCCATGTATGAGCTGCTCAAGGCAGGCGGATTTACAAATGGCGGCTTGAACTTCGATGCTAAGACACGTCGTGCTTCTAATACCAATGAAGATATCTTCTACAGCTATATCGCTGGTATGGATACCTTCGCACTCGGTCTCAAGATGGCACAGAAGATCATCGATGACGGCAGAATAGACAATTTCGTAAATGAGCGTTATGCCAGCTGGAACAATGAACTGGGCCAGAAAATCGTTAAGGGCCAGATCAGTATCGCAGAGCTTGAGAAATATGCTCTCGGTATGGGTGATGTCAAGGTCGGTTCAGGTCGCCAGGAATACCTGGAAGCAATTCTGAACTCAATGCTCTTCGGCTGATACTACTAAGCTGCTGAAGACTCTTACGCAAAGAAAGGGGGCGGCCTGCCTCTTAGAGAAGGGGCAGGCCAGCACACTATGACAAAACAGGCATGTCTGATAGGAATCGATGTAGGCACCTCTGGTGTTAAGGTCTTGGCTCTGGCCCATGATGGACAGATCCTGGGATCAGCTATCGAAGAGTATCCGCTGCATACACCTCATCCAGGCTGGACAGAGCAGGATCCTCAGGATTGGTGGAATGCTACAATCAAGGCCCTTAAGCATGTTCTTCCTTCTTGCATTGACTATAAGATCAATGGTATTGGTTTTTCTGGTCAGATGCACGGGATGGTAGCACTTGATGAGGATAATCATGTAGTACGCAGGGCTATACTCTGGAATGACCAGAGAACAGATAAGCAATGTCGTGAGATCACGGAAAAAGCAGGCGGCCTCGATAAGCTTCTGAGCTTCACTAATAATCAGATGCTGACAGGCTATACCGGCGGCAAGATCCTCTGGCTTAAACAGGAAGAACCTGAAAACTATGCCAAGGTCAAAGTAATCCTCAATCCAAAGGACTTCATCCGCTATAAACTGACGGGCGTAAAAGCGACTGATGTGTCAGATGCCTCCGGTTTTGGTTTTTACAATGTTAAGGACCGCTGCTGGCATGAAGAGCTGATCAAGGCTTCTGGTCTCGATCCGGCGATATTCCCTGAAGTTGTTGAGTCAACTGATCTGACTGGTGAAGTATTACCGGCAGCCGCGGAAGAAACTGGTATTCCTGCAGGTACACCTGTATCAGGCGGCGGCGGTGACGCTGTTATCTCAACCACTGGTCTTGGACTGATCAAACCAGGTCGCGTAGCTGTTACACTTGGAACATCAGGTGTCGTAGCCATGGGTCTTCCTCAGTTCATGGATAATCCGC
>JAAYFZ010000100.1 GCA_012727965.1 Clostridiaceae bacterium | reverse complement strand
TTTTCTGACTGTTTAGCGGCTTCCTCGTCAGCATTATCTGCAGAGGTTTCGCTTCTTGAAATATAGCCAGTTATCTCCTCTTGAGCGAGAAACTGCAGAGCAGGATCGAAAAGACCCAGCCTGGCCGATGACCTGTCAAGCCTGACAACCAGAAAAGCAGTGTGCTCTGTTCGCTGACTATACAGATTGGCTCGGCGACCTCCGGTTGAACTGGCTAGACCTGACTCTGTGATCCAACCTGCCGTGATCAGACGATCAAGAATGCGGTTAAGGCTGGTTGGAGCCAATTTAGTCGTGTCAGTCAGAAACTGCCTTGTCGTATCTCCCTGCAGTCGGATCAGGTTATAGATCGTCCTGCAGATACTGTCTCTGTAAATCTTATTGCCCATGGGAGACATTATGCGGTCACCTCCGATTGAACCGGCGGCTGCTCATCACCGCTTGTTTCTCCGTGCTTGACAGTAAGCATGCAGATCAGAGCGCTTGCGAAAGCAACTACCGAGTAGATGAACAATGTGCTGTAATCGTCCGTTACGTCTCTGATAATACCGAACAGAATCGGACTTGCGATTGCGGCACTGAAGCTGAAGAAGTAGTAATAGCCTGTGAAACTGCCGATTCTCTCTTTGCTTGCCATTTCAACTACCATTGGCAAGGAGTTGATATTGATACAGGCCCAGAAGAATCCGCCGAACAGAAGAAGCAGACGGAGAAGCATGACATTTGTTACGAACAACATCGGTAGGAAGGCTGCGATCATGCCAACCAGACCTACCAGAATAACTCTGCGTCTGCCTGCTTTGCCGGCAATAATGCCTGCGGGCAGTGCAAAAGCAACGAAGGCCAAAGAGAACAATGTCAATGTAGTTGTCGCCTCGCCGGCTGTCATACTGAGCTCGTTAGTCGCATAAAGAGTGAAGAAGGTTTCGACTGCGTTATAACCACAGAACCAGAAGAAAATCGCCAGAAGCAGAGCAAACAGGCTGCGCTTCTCGCCCTTTTCCCAGATTTTTGGCGGCAGACTGCGCTGTTCCTCGCGATGCACTTTCCATTTATTGATAATTCCTTCGATCAAGCCTTCCTGGTCTTTCTTCTTAAAATGATCAGGCAGTCTGCTATCTGCTTCTCTAACGAAGAAGATCAGCATCAGCAGTGCGAAAACCATAACGATTCCGCCCATCAGGAAAGGTGCATTATAGCCCTTCCAGTCCGCTAGTCTACCACCGATGAAGAAGGCAATTATACTACCGACACCACCCATTAGATTGATAACACCGTTTGCCTTGCTGCGAAGCGGTGAAGGCGTGACATCAGGCATCAAAGCAACTACAGGCGAACGCCAGAGTGACATTATGAAGTTAAACAGTATGATTATTGACATCATAAGAGCCAGGGATTGGGCTCTTGGAATCAGAATGAAGGCTGCGGCACAAGTCGGGATTCCGAATAATATCCAGGGCATGCGCTTACCGATACGGGTATGGGTACGATCGCTCAGCATGCCAACCAAAGGCTGGAAAACGACTCCGAAAAAATTATCGATCGTCATTATGATACCGATCACGGTCGTAGTCAGCAGAAATCTCTGCTCAAGCATTACGGGAACGAAGCTGTTGTACAGACTCCAGGCCAGTGAACTGGCGAAGAAACCGAAACCGATGAGAAAGGTTTTTTTGTAATCCAGTCGCATGAACTCATCCTCTAGCTTTCATTTTATTTTGCTTTATCTAATGATCACTGAACTTATGATGGTGTTTCGTTCAGGATCTTCAGAGCCAGGTCAGGTTTGTCAGTAATGATTGCATCTGTGCCCAGTTGTATTGCCTGTTTTATTTTCTTGATGTCATTTATAGTCCAGGCATGAACGGCGATGCCATTCTTATGGCAATCAGAAATCAGGTTGGGAATCTCGAGATTGCCTGCATATGGATGTATCGCCTGTGCGCCAACTCGCCCGGCGTAGAGCCAAGGATCGACAATTCCACACTGATAGAGCAGGCCGCAGTGGGCCTGCGGAGCAAGCTCCAGTAGAGTTCTTATACTATAATGATTGAAGGAAGAAAAAAAGATGCGTTCTTGCATACCCATATCTTGTGCCAGCTGCCAGAGCATTTGCTCCATACCTGGTGCCTGGATCAGACCATTCTTAAGCTCGATATTCATAGTCATGTTTGTCGGCTTGATCAGATCGATAACTTCATCTAAATAGGGGATCTTTGTAGCTGGAAGCTCTTTTCGGAAGGCTGCGGCATTCATCGAACGCAGCTTATCAGCTGTCAGTTGATGTACCCAGCCCTGCTCCCGTGTGGTTCTGTCGGTTTTTTCGTCATGAATAACGATCAGCTTGCCATCAGCAGTCAGCTGAACATCCAGTTCAATACCGTCGGCACCGACCCTGGCCGCTTCCTCGAAGGCCGGTATCGTATTTTCGGCCTGGATTGCGCTTGATCCTCTATGTGCCCATATTTGTGTCCGTGCCATCGCTGCTATCCTCCCAGGTAATATCTGGAATAAACTCTATCAATGATTATATCATTATGAAGCTGTTGTCGCGTAAAAGTTCTTCAAAACGCTATTGACGGTCAGGTGACCGTGTGATAAGATAAGGTGAACTTAAGCCAAAGACCTGTGAACCATGACGAACAAGGAGGTGATTTGATGCAGATGAGACATCTGCCCGGTACTAATCTGCCGATCGAGAATTATGACAGACATGCGGTGGAGCAGGTGCTGCGCAGTGTTTTCTCTCTGACAGGCGGAATATTTCTTTCGCAGCTTGCAGAGCTGACAGGAGTCGGAACGGCGACTCTGCAAAATTGGGTCAAAAGAGGCTACGTTTCAAGTCCTGTCGATCGCAAATACACGATGAGGCAGACTACCAGAATTATTCACATCGCGCTGCTCAGACAAACAATGCCGATGGAGTCAATCGTAGACCTTCTGAGCAGCATCAACAACAACCTGGCAGATGAGAGTGACGATATCATCGATGACAGTAGACTTTATGTTTATTTCTGCGATATCTTATTGCATTTGCCTGGAGAGATGTTCTTCAATGATGAAGAACTGATCGGCTTGATCCGTGAACGAACAGCCGATTTCGAACTAGAGGACAAAAAACATAGGGAATGTCTGATCAGAGTACTGGCCATCATGGTTCAGGCCTACGGTGCATCATATCTGAGTGCCCAGATCAAGACAGAGCTTCGACTTCTCAAGGAGGGTGATTATTTATGATGGACTGGTGGCAGTCGATGAACATTTTTCAACAGGTCATGGCACTATTTGCTCTGCCGGCAACGGCAGTCCTGATCATCCAGACATTACTGCTGTTGTTCGGCTTCGGCCATGATGGCGGCGCAGATGCCCCAGATGGCGGTATCGATCTGACTGACAGTGATGTTATGACAGGGGATGCTGATATTTCCGGCGATATTGCTGATACTGCCGGCGATAGTGACGGCTGGATGTCGGAAGGCGATGTAGATTTTGATTCCGGTCTGAGATTACTGACAGTAAGAGGCATGGTGGCATTTTTCGCAGTAGGTGGCTGGGTTGGAATCGCTGCAGTGGATCTGGGCGCGGTAGTTTGGGCTGCAGCACTTGCTGCTGTAGTAGCCGGACTGATCGCTCTCTGGCTGGTAGCTGTGATCTTCAAAACGCTGATGCGGCTGCAGAGCAGTGGCAATGTCAATCTAAATAATGCAGTTGGCGCTATTGGCGAGGTTTATCTGCGGATACCTCCAGCTATGCAGGGCCAAGGCAAAGTTTCAGTACAGGTTCAAGAACGTCTTATCGAGGCTGCGGCCATGACAAAGGCTGAAGAGGAACTAAAATCTGGTACCTCGATCAGGGTCTTAGCTGTACGCGGCAGTAATCTTCTGGTTGAACCAGTTGACAACAAATAATAGTTACGGCCGTTCTCTGATCGGCTGACAATAAACAAGGCTACTATAGCAATAGACATACATTTGGATTGAACTGTCGAAACAGTTCAGAAAGGAAAATCTATGAAACTATTCACAGCATTCGCATCATCATTGCCGCCTTCGGCCATGATAGCAGTCATCGTCATCTTCGTTCTGATTTTCACTACCTTCCTGGTCCTGCTCTCGCGCTATCGCAAATGTCCTTCGGACAAGATCATGGTCATTTATGGTAAGGTTGGCAGCAACAAGGACGGCTCTGTACGTTCAGCCCGCTGTATCCATGGTGGCGCATCATTCATATGGCCGGTCGTTCAGGCATATCAATACCTTGATCTGACACCGCTGTCAATCAGTGTTGATTTGAAAAACGCTCTCTCGAAGCAGAATATCCGTATTGATGTACCTTCAAGATTTACAGTTGGTATCTCGATTGAACAGGGAGTAATGCAAAACGCTGCAGAAAGATTGCTAGGTCTTAAGCTTTCTGAAATTCAGGAACTGGCAAAAGACATCATCTTCGGACAGCTGCGTCTTGTGATTGCTACGATGGATATCGAAGAAATCAACACAGATCGCGATAAATTCCTCGAAGCAGTTTCACGCAATGTTGAAACAGAGCTTAAGAAAATCGGTCTTCGTCTGATCAACGTCAATGTAACCGACATCAACGATGAATCAGGTTATATCGAAGCGTTGGGTAAAGAAGCAGCGGCCAAGGCAATCAATGATGCCAAGAAATCTGTTGCAGAAAAAGACCGTGATGGTTCGATCGGTCAAGCCAATGCACATAGAGATCAGCGTGTACAGGTCGCATCTGCTGAATCAACAGCTATCGCTGGTGAAAATGAGGCAAAAGCACATATCGCTGGAACTAATGCAACCAGAAGAGAGAAGGAAGCAGACGCTCTGCGTCGTGCGACCTCAGCTGAGAAGACCATGGCCGCCAAGGCTCTCGAAGAAGCATACGCCGCTGAGCAGCGCGCTGAGTTGGTTCGTGCCGAGCGTGAAAAAGCCACTCTTGAAGCTGATGTTCTGGTCAGAACCGAAATCGCCAAACGTCAGGTCGAGATCGATGCCGAAGCTATGGCAGAGAAAACACGTCGCATAGCAAAGGGTGATGCTGACGCTATCTTCATGAAAAAGGAAGCTGAAGCACGCGGTCAGCAGGAAATTCTGACAAGACAGGCAGCCGGTCTGGCCGAAATCGTCAGATCAGCAGGCGGCGATCCAAAAGACGCACTCAGACTGCTCCTGGCAGACAAAATGGAAGACCTGATAGCTATTCAGGTAGAAGCAATCAAAAATATCAAGATCGACAAGATCACAGTCTGGGATGGTGGACAAGGTTCAGGACAGGATGGGAAAGGCAGCACTGCTGGTTTTCTCTCAGGACTGATGAAATCGATACCTCCAATGAATGAAATGTTCAATATGGCGGGCATGAACCTGCCGGAATTTCTGGGACAAAACATCAGTGAGCAAGACAGCAAAGATCTGATGGAAGCTTATGATCAGAAGATTATCGAAGCGGCTGAAGAATCAGATCGCCAGGATCAGAAATAATAGTGATCATAGCTTACGATCCAGATCATATGTAGTTTCAAGCACTTGAAAAAGCTAAAGCGTCGTCGGCAGTTTGCCGGCGGCGTTTGTTAATTCGAGATAAGCAATGCCGTAAAGCTGCGGCTATTTGATATAATATGAAAAATACTTGATATTCCCCTTCATGTGGAGGTAAAGCAATGGCAGAACTTACAAACATGCGAATCATCAGTCTTGAGGAACTTGAAGAAAATTTGGGCGTCAACAGACTCCCTTCTTTTATCGAGGCCTGCGAAACTGACTTCATAAAGCGGACTGAGACTATAGCTGCTCGTATCGCGGCCTGTCCTGATATTAAGGCTGTATTTGTGTCCGGCCCGACATCATCCGGTAAGACAACTTTTTCCAAGCGCCTGGCTGCTGCTTTGACTCGAACTGGTATCAATACACATTTAGTATCAATGGATGACTATTATCAAATGCAGGAAGTTAGTTACGATGAGTGGGGACGTCCTGATTTTGAGAGTGTTGAGACGCTCGATGTTGAGCTTATGCTTGGGCAGTTATCTGATCTGTTTGCCGGTAAGCCAGTCAGTCTGCCGGAATTTGATTTTGTCAGCCGCAGTCGTAAATGGCCACAGGATCGTCTGATCAAACTAGGCGAGCGTGAGCTGGTTATTGTTGAAGGTTTGCATGGACTATCCCCGCTTGTATCTGGCCAGCTCGATCACCATCAGTATTTTGGCATTTTTATCATGCCCTGGTGCTCATTTCTTGATGGACGCCAACTACTTGGTAGCAGAGATGTCCGAGTCTTAAGACGTATCAGCAGAGATGTCATGCATCGAGGGTCAACTGCTATGTCTACTATCGATTACTGGCCGATGATCGAGAAGACAGAGCAGGCTTTTGTCCCTGATTATCTTACCCGAGCAGATGAATATGTAAACTCGTGTCTGCCATATGAATTCTGTATAGTTGCACCGCTGGCAGCAAATGAAATCAGAATATCTCTTGAGCAATATGAGAGCAATACTTTGCCCAGTTCAATATATTTGCGAGGCAGCCAAGGACATTATGCAGACCTCGAAGCGGCAGTAGCAGAAGCTAAATATCTCTTTTCAGCATGCGAGCGTATCCCCCAGATCGATCGCAGCGTTGTGCCGAATGAATCAATTTTGAATGAATTTGTCTGATTTCGCATGAAGCTGTAACAGCTAAACTTGACAAGGATTAGCAGGCAATGTTTAATGAAATGATTGAAAATCAGGTGTAATACCTGATTTTTTC
>JAAYFZ010000099.1 GCA_012727965.1 Clostridiaceae bacterium | reverse complement strand
TGGCTGCTCAGGCTGCAGCTGAACAAGCCAGCACCGCTGATGCTATCAGAGAAGAACTGGACAAAGTCGCAAGTCGTCCTGCTCCTGATGCTGATGACGCGGCGCTGATCGGCGAAGCTCTCATGAAAAAGGAACCAGTCACTGAAAACGACGATGAAGAGTCTGCTCAGGCAGAAGCTGATAATTCAGATAATGAAGATACAGAAGAAAATGATTCATCCACTGAGTTTAAGCTAAATCTGCCAGATCAGGGTGATGCTTTCCCATTCAAGCTGGCTCCGCCGGTAGAAGCAACAGAATTTATCAATCAGAATTTTGATCAGGAAGCGGAGGAAACAGAAGAATGAATCCAACCGAAAAAACCATGGAGAAGGTAGTTGCACTGGCGAAAAACCGCGGCTTCGTTTATCCGGGCTCGGAAATTTACGGCGGACTTGCTAATTCATGGGATTATGGACCACTTGGTGTTGAGCTTAAGAATAATGTCAAGGCTGCCTGGTGGCAGAAATTCGTACGTGAGAATCCTTACAATGTTGGTGTCGACTGTGCGATTCTTATGAATCCGCAAGCCTGGGTCGCATCAGGCCATGTAGGCGGTTTCAGCGATCCACTGATCGATTGCAAACAGTGCAAGAGCAGACATCGTGCTGATCAGCTGATTGAGAATTTCAACAAGGAACAGGGGTTCGAAGAGGTCGCTGTCGATGGTTGGGATAATGAACAGCTAGTTGCTTATATAAAAGAAAAAAACATTCCGTGTTCATCATGTGGTGGCCACGATTTCACTGATGTCCGTAAGTTCAACCTGATGTTCAAGACTTTTCAGGGTGTAACAGAAGACAGCAAGGCTGAGCTCTATCTCAGACCTGAGACAGCTCAAGGCATTTTCGTTAATTTCAAAAATGTTCAGAGAACTACCAGGAAGAAAATACCATTTGGCATCTGCCAGATCGGTAAATCCTTCCGTAATGAAATCACTCCAGGTAATTTCACTTTCCGAACACGTGAGTTCGAGCAGATGGAGCTTGAGTTCTTCTGCGAGCCCGGTACGGATCTGGAATGGTTTGAATACTGGCGCAGCTTCTGCTATCAGTGGCTGCTCGACCTCGGACTTAAGCAGGATGAGCTGAGATCACGTGACCATGGTCCGGAGGAGCTGTCCTTCTACTCCGCAGCAACGACCGATTTCGAGTTCCTGTTCCCGTTCGGCTGGGGCGAGCTCTGGGGCATCGCTGACCGCACTGATTACGATCTTAAACAGCATATCGAGCATGCCAAGGAAGATCTCTCGTATTTCGATCCGGCGACTAATCAGAAGTATGTGCCATATGTTGTCGAGCCATCACTCGGTGCTGACCGCGTGACGCTGGCCTTCCTCTGCGGCGCCTATGATGAAGAGGAAATAGCTCCAGGCGATGTCCGCACAGTACTGCGCTTCTCACCTGTACTTGCACCGATCAAAGTCGCGATATTGCCGCTCTCAGCGAAGCTGTCAGAGGCCGCGACGCCGATCTATCATAAGCTGAGCAAGATGTTCAGCTGTGAATTCGATGATCGTCAGTCGATAGGCAAGCGCTATCGCCGTCAGGATGAAATCGGTACACCGTACTGCCTGACCTTCGATTTCGAATCATTGGAAGATAACTGTGTGACGATCCGTGAACGTGACAGCATGAAGCAGGTCAGGATCGCCATCGATGAGCTTGAGGCATATTTTGCTGATAAGTTCACATTCTAATCCGACTGTAAGCCGGTTGTCTTCGGACAACCGGTTTATCAGCATAAAGACAAGGTGACTATCCCATAACAGGGACCCACAAATAAGGAGGAATTGCGAATGACCAAGTATGTTTACATGTTTTCTGAGGGAAACGCGACGATGCGTAATCTTCTCGGCGGCAAGGGAGCTAACCTGGCTGAGATGACAGGCCTGGGCCTGCCGGTACCAAGAGGCTTCACGATCACAACAGAGGCCTGCACTCGTTATTATGAGGACAATGAGTCCATTGCTCCTGAGATCGAAGCAGAGATCTTCGAGACATTGGCAAAAGCCGAGGACATGATCGGCAAGAAGTTTGGTGATCCTAACGATCCCTATTTGGTATCAGTTCGTTCCGGTTCACGTGCATCTATGCCTGGCATGATGGACACGATCCTGAATCTTGGTTTGAATGATACAGTTGTTGAGGGTCTGGCAAAACTGACAGAGAATCCTCGTTTCGCATATGACAGCTATCGCCGTTTCATCGCTATGTTCGGTGATGTCGTCATGGAAGTTGAAAAGAGCCTGTTTGAAGAAGAACTCGACGCTGTCAAGGCTGACCGCGGCGCCAAGCTGGATACAGATCTTGATGCCGATGCCATGAAAGAAGTTGTCGATCGCTATAAAGCTCTTTATGCCCGTGTAAAAGGCGAGAGCTTCCCACAGGATCCTCGCGAGCAGCTGATGGCAGCTGTCAAGGCCGTTTTCCGTTCATGGAATAATGAGCGTGCAAACGTCTATCGCCGCATGAATGATATCCCGGGCAGCTGGGGTACCGCTGTTAATATCCAGGAGATGGTATACGGCAATATGGGCAACACATCCGGTACGGGCGTTGCTTTTACCCGTGATCCATCAACAGGCGAAAACAAGCTCTATGGCGAGTTCCTGATGAATGCTCAGGGCGAGGACGTCGTCGCGGGTATCCGTACACCACAGACGATCGACCAGCTCAAGGATGTCATGCCTGATGTTTATCAGCAGTTTACAGAAATCGCTGAAAAACTCGAGAGACATTATCGCGATATGCAGGATATGGAATTCACGATCGAGCGCGGTAAGCTCTTCATGCTGCAGACAAGAAACGGCAAGCGTACAGCTGCGGCTGCACTGAAGGTTGCTGTTGATCTGGTCGAAGAAGGCATGATTACAAAAGAAGAAGCCCTGATGAAGATCGATCCTAAGCAGCTCGACGCACTGCTGCATCCTACTTTCGTACCAGCTGCTCTTAAGTCAGCGCAATCAATAGCCAAGGGTCTGCCAGCATCACCAGGTGCAGCTACCGGCCGTGTCTACTTCGACGCAAGCACAGCTACTGAGGCCAGCGAAAGAGGCGAGAAGGTCATCCTGGTCCGTGTTGAGACATCACCTGAAGACATTCAGGGCATGAATGTGTCACAGGGTATCCTGACTGGCCGCGGTGGTATGACATCACATGCTGCAGTTGTTGCCCGTGGTATGGGTAAATGTTGCGTATCCGGCTGTTCAGAACTCTCTATCCGTGAAAAAGACGGCTACTTCACCACAGAAGATGGTACACGATTCAACGAAGGTGACTGGATTTCTCTTGATGGTTCAACCGGCCTGATCTATGCCGGTGCTATCGATACACAGGACGCCAGTCTCTCAGGCGATTTCGATATGATCATGAAATGGTCTGATGATGTTCGTGTACTTAAGATCCGTACAAATGCCGACACTGTCCGCGACGCCGCCATGGCTATCAAGCTGGGCGCCGAAGGTATCGGACTCTGCCGTACTGAGCATATGTTCTTCGAGGCTGACCGCATCTTCGCTTTCCGCCAGATGATCGTGGCCAAAACTGTTGAAGCCCGTCGTGCAGCACTTGAGAAGCTTCTGCCCATGCAGAAGGAAGATTTCATCGGTCTGTTTGAGACGATGCAGGGCTACCCTGTTACTATTCGCTTCCTCGATCCGCCGCTGCATGAGTTCCTGCCGCATGAAGATGCCGAGATCAATGAACTGGCTGGCGAACTCAAGATATCCGCAGCTGATCTTAAGACACTGATCAACGATCTGCATGAGCTCAACCCTATGATGGGTCATCGTGGCTGCCGTCTGGCTGTCACATATCCTGAAATCGCCGAGATGCAGACACGTGCAGTTATTGAAGCCGCGATCGAAGTCAACAAGAAGGGCCAGAATATTATTCCTGAGATCATGATTCCGCTGATCTGCGATGTAAAAGAACTCAAGTTCGTTAAGAACATCGTAGTAAAAACAGCCGATAAAATCATTGCCGATAGTGGCGTGAAGCTTGAGTACCATGTTGGTACAATGATTGAGATCCCACGTGCAGCACTTACTGCTGATGAGATCGCAGCGGAAGCTGACTTCTTCAGCTTCGGTACCAATGACCTGACACAGATGACCTATGGTCTGTCACGTGATGATGCCGGTAAAATTCTTGAATCTTACTATCAGAACAAGATCTTCGAGAGTGATCCTACAGCCCGACTCGACCTGGTCGGCGTTGGTAAACTGATGAAGATTGCCAGTCAGGACGGCCGCTCGGTCAAAAAAGACCTCAAGCTTGGTATCTGCGGTGAGCATGGCGGTGACCCGTCATCTATCGCTTACTGCCATGAGCTTGGATTCAACTATGTATCCTGCTCACCATTCCGTGTGCCGATCGCCAGACTGGCAGCCGCACAGGCAGCTATTTCCGGTGCTGATAATCTCGGCCAGAAATAAGAGTCTGATATATTAACTGAATTATCGCATAACTCAAGAGAGGTATTGTCTTCGATAAGGAGACAGTACCTCTTTTTTGTCGGCTTAAGCCAGTTGAGCGCGACAAGCGCGAAACAAAAAACCACCCGCTATGCGGGTGGACGACAATAAGC
>JAAYFZ010000098.1 GCA_012727965.1 Clostridiaceae bacterium | reverse complement strand
GCTGTCTTCTGCTTGAGAGACCTGATGTGTTATTTCTGGATGAACCAACTAATCATCTGGATATAAGCAGCCGTGAAGTTCTTGAAAAAGCACTGCAGAGTTATGAGGGTTCAATTCTGGCAGTAAGCCATGACCGCTATTTTATTGATCGTCTTGGCGGAACTATATTTGGTTTTGTCTCAACAGAGGTTGGCAGCTTCGAAAGCTATGAAGCTTATAGGCTTCATGTGCGCAAGCAAAAAAGCAAAGCATCCAGGAAAACTCATGAAGCTATTACTGCCAGAAACATTTCTTCTGAAAAAGGCAGTCAGGAAATCGATAATCAGACAAAACCCGGCAACAGGGCTCAGGAGCGCAAGCTTGAAGCGCGTATAAGGCAACGGACAAAAGAACTTGAGCAGCTGATAGAAGCTTTGGAGACAGAAAAGATTGAAATAGAGGCCAGCTTCGGCCAGGATGATTCAGCGGAAAAATATGAACGCTATGCTGATGTTCTTGCCAATATCGATAGCAGTTATGAAGAATATCTCGAACTGACACAAGAATAGTCTGGTAAAATCCAGTATTAAGCTTGAATGACAGAAAAGCCGGATGATTGCTCATCCGGCTATACTATTACCAAAAGTGGTCAGGAAATGATCAGTGGGATGGCCTGCTTCTTAACTGTTATTTCCACCGGCAGACTGCCTCCCTCTTCGCCATCGAGATCAAGTGGCACATTACAGGCATCCTTGCATAATACTTTTAGATGATCAGTCTGAAAATAGCTTATCCCCTTATGTGTTATATGTTCACCATTCATTAGTTTTACCAGAAGTGGCAGGAAGTCATACCAATTCATCTTATGTACTACTAATACATCAAGAAGTCCATCGTCTACACTGGCACTTGGAGCCAGATTACGGAAACCGCCAACACTTTTTGTATTTGAAACGATAAAAAGCATGATTTCTTCACTGATCGTTCTCTGCTCAGATATGATTTCTACAGACACTGTCTGCCAGAGCTGACCCGGCAGATCGATCGCCCCGTTAATCAAATAAGCCAGCTGTCCCAGTACAGTTTTCGCTTCTGAAGGAGTTTTGTAGGCAACATCCGTAAGCACACCGCCGGCAGCAACATTGAGAAAATATTTTTCACCTGCGCGGCCAACATCGACCCTTCTGGTTTTAAATTTTCTCAGCATATCGCAATAAGCATCAGTTTCTCGCGGTATATCCATCGAGTAAGCAAAATCATTGACTGTGCCTGCAGGCAGAATTGACAATGGGGTCTGCATATGGCGTCCAGCCATCAGGCCATTTACAACCTCATTGACTGTACCATCTCCACCAACAGCCATAACCAGATCAGTCTGCCATGGCTGGAAATCACGTGCAGCTTCAAAAGCATCTCCCGCACCAGTCGTTTGCACAATATCCACCTGGCGGAAGGTCTTATCCTTCACCAGCTTATCTATTATCTGCTTAGCCTGCTTCTGAATAGTCTGACGACCTGAAGAAGGATTAATTATGACTCTGACCTTCAATCAAACACACCTCGCTCGCTAATACTCTTATGTCTGCGCTGATTATAGCATAGTTAATGCCTGTGCACATCTGATTCCATCGACAGCAGCTGACATGATTCCACCGGCATAGCCTGCTCCTTCACCACAAGGTATAAGACCTGAAATGGATGACTGACAGTCAGATCCACGAAGTATTCTCACAGGCGAAGAGCTGCGGGTTTCAGGACCGGTCAAGATTGCTTCACCCCAGGCAAAACCATGCAGGCGGCGATCAAATTCCGGTATCGCTTCCGCTATACTGCGCCAGATAAATTCAGGCAGCAAGTCTGCTGGATCTTGTTCAATGACAGCCGGCCTACAAGAAGGCAATATGCCTGCCGCAGCAAATTGTCCAAACCATTCTGAGCCTCTTTTACCGTTTTCCGTTAATTTATCTATTGGCAGGAAGTCTTTTAATCTCTGGGAGATACCAGCATAATTACTGCCGGCAAGTGTCCAGGCCCTACGCTCTATCTGACGCTGCAACTCAATACCTGCAAGTGGCTCCGAGGATGGGAAGTCATCAGTTCCTACACCTACAAGCAAAGCACTGTTGGCATTTGCCAGGCTACGGCTATGAAAACTCATCCCATTGGTTGCGATCCCACCAGCTTCTGATGAAGCCAGAATAACCTCGCCGCCCGGACACATGCAAAATGAGTATACAGACCTGCCTGAAGGCAGTTTAACTGCAAGCTTGTAGTCTGCAGGTCCCAGGGCAGGTTGACCGGCCATTGCGCCAAATTGCGCACGATCCATCAGTAGTTGCGGATGTTCAATTCGCATACCCATGGCAAAAGGCTTCGCCTCTAACGCTGCTCCACAGTCTTCGAGCATTTTGAATGTATCTCTGGCGCTATGTCCCAGAGCTAGTATGACTCTGTCAGCAATAATTGTTTCTATCTGTTTGGTTTGTTGATCCGACTGTTGACATCTCTCAACGATCACAGCTCGTAGTTGTCCGGACTGAATATCGAGATTCTTCAGCTTGCAGCCGAAATGAATCTCACCACCTGATTCAATAATTCTAAGACGGATATCTCTCACGACATTTTTCAGAATATCCGTACCTATATGTGGTTTAGCCTGATATATAATCTCTTCCGGAGCACCGGACATGACCAGTTCCTCTAAAATAGCGCCGCAGCGGTCATCTTTGATCCTGGTTGTTAGTTTGCCGTCAGAAAAAGTTCCGGCTCCGCCCTCACCGAACTGGACATTGCTCTCTTCATTAAGAATGCCGGATTGCCAAAACATATCAACATCTGTTTGTCTCTGCTCTATAGCGTTTCCACGCTCGATTACAATGGGCTTAAGTCCGGCCTGAGCCAAATAAAGGGCTGCAAACATGCCAGCAGGGCCGAAGCCAATAACGACTGGCCTGGCTTTTGCCTGTTTATTATAGTTGGTGCTGTGACTAGATATGTTATTTGCTGCACTACCAATTATTTTGCTTAAGCCCTGAAGAGGTGGTGCCTCCCCTGCTCGCACAGCATAATGAACAATGATGTTGTTTTTGCGCCTGGCATCGATGGAACGTCTTACGATCGAATAAACCGGCTGCTCACCAGCTGGCAAATTCAGCCGGGCAGCAACAGCTTGTTCAAGATCAGTTGGCAGGTGCTCCGCTGACAGACTTAATTCGAATATTTCACTGTTTTTCATAAATTGGTGTCTCTCTGGCGCAGAAGTGCGCCTGCTGCTTTGAACCCGCCAAGCCAACCGCTCGACCAGGCCCACTGCAAATT
>JAAYFZ010000097.1 GCA_012727965.1 Clostridiaceae bacterium | reverse complement strand
TCATCCATTATTATTGTGTCTAGTGGTGATAAAAGTTTTCTAATCATTACTAACCTTTCTAACTTTCTTTGTTTCAACTAATAGTTTAGCATGAGACCATATGACTGGCAAAAGACACCAGATCGCTATGAATATTGTAAACTCTACAAATCAGTTATTGATGTCATCGCAGTTTCTTCGCTTTTTTTGCTGTATTCTTTATTTTCATAACACCATTGGCATTCTTAACACCACTACAAGTGACAAGAAGCTTCGGCAATGATGTATGGCGACTGACAGCGATCGAGATTGCTTTTGCCGTGGGTATGATGATTGGCGGCGGTGTGATTGCATTCTGGGGAGGATTTAAGAATCGTATTCACACGCTCGCATTCTCAGGTATCGTATTTGGAGTTTGTTCTGTAGCGCTGGGAGTTGTTGGGATTTTCTGGATCTATCTGTTCGTAATGTTTATTGGTGGTGTTAGTATGCCGCTGTTTAATACCCCGGCGACTGTGCTTCTGCAGGAGAAGGTAGAAGAGAATTATCTTGGTCGGGTTTTTGGTGTCATGGGTATGATTTCAACATCCGTTATGCCTCTATCAATGCTGGTTTTTGGTCCGTTGGCAGACTATATTCGGATAGAGTGGATGCTTCTGTTATCTGGTGTGATCATGGTGATAATGAGTATTGTTCTGAGATATCACAAGGTATTGGAAAAAGCTGGAGCACCAGCGGGCGATGCTGAGGGGAAAACCTAAAAACAGGGAAGTGCAATAAACACACTCCCCTGATCATTACGGTCTGATAGTCTAAGATAAGTTATATATATCTGTACTTGTGTACGCTCTCGACCAAGGCCTTAAAATTTTCGAGCGGAACGTTCTGCATAATATTTATAGGGGCAGCGAACATACGGCCACTTTTGCCAAGAGTGTTTATGGTATCTCTGACATTGTTTCTGACATCGTCAGGAGTTCCGTCAGTTAATATGGTCTGAGTTTTGAAGCCTCCATAATAGACGACTCTGTCACCGTATCTCTTGACGAGTTTTTCGATGTCCATGGTTTCTGCCTGAACAGGATGGATGGCATCAAGACCGATATCGATCATTTCATCAATGAAGGGCTCACAATTGCCACAGCTATGATGAACAATAGGCAGGCCATGATCCTTGTATACTGACCATATACGGGCAAGTCTTGGTTTGATCAAAGCACGCCAAAGATCAAGAGAAATCAGTGGGCCGTTCTGGGTTCCATAGTCATCACCACCATGGCCAAAGGCTACGTCTCTTGTTGATATCAGTCTGGCCATCTCTACTCGATAGTCAGTGACAATATCCAGAAGTGCCTCAGCATGATCACTATCGACCATCATATCGCACATAAAATTATTGAAGCCGCGAAGAAGCTCACATCTTTCAAGTGGACCATAATACTGTAGAATTACTACTGCATAATTGTTCTTACTGAAACTCTCTTCGTGCCTTTCATAATCATAAAACTGGCCTGCTGCTGATGCTTCAGGTCGCAATATGGAACTCAGTTGTTTCCATTGATCAGGATCGTCCCAATCGTCTAGCGGTTCATGAACAGGTCTCTGACCTGTTGCGCTGCTGTCCCAGCCAACGCCCCATTTGTCATAAACATGATGTGGCTTGTCAGGATCTTGCCTGGCAAAACCATTTTTGACTGCATAATCAAGCAAATGCTTGTCTTGCATGTAACAACCTAGTTCATCCAATACATAAGCATATCTGATGTCATTTTCGAGATATTCCAGGAATTGATCTGAATCCATCTGATATTTCTCAGCGAAATGTTCCAGGATATCAGCGTCGGCAAAATGAAATTCTACCGGAAGTCGATCGACCGGTTGTCCGGTTAATACAGCTCTGACTCGTTCCTTGCTATTCATCTTCTTGCACCTCTTCATCATAATGAGTTGACTGTGATTGTCAATGAATTTACAAAACAGCTTAATGATTCAAACATTCTATTAATATGATGGTACATGGCTAACCTGTTAATGTCAAAGCTATATTATTGATGCTGCAAACACTCTACTTATAGCTTCATTATTTCTTCGACCTCTTGTTGATGCTCGAAGAGAGTGCAGCCTACAAAATCAACGCCAGAGCAGAGCGATTGCTCTTTTGCCCAGTATGTAATTATCAAATATCAGCTCCGCTTGTCCCGTTGCAGCACCAGCACATACATGAAGGGGCAGCAAATGTTCTTCCCGTGGATGGCAATATCTTGCATGAGGCAGCTTATCCCAGTCGGCAAGCAGTTCATACCTGGAGGATTCATCAGTTTCAATGCAGCATATTTCTATCAGGCTACCCTGAAAAGCGTTATTTCTGGCATCCTCAATTTCTTCGCCATTAAAATCAAAAGCTCGCATATTATGGAAGGAAAAGCCCGAGCCAATCATCAACACATTATCAGTTAGCAGAGGCTTAAGTGCCTCGCCAAGTTTCAAATGAACAGCTGCGTTGA
>JAAYFZ010000096.1 GCA_012727965.1 Clostridiaceae bacterium | reverse complement strand
GTTGATGTTATAGAGAGTGCTGAAATTTCTACAATTAGTGTTGACGATACTAGTGGTAAAGCAAGTGTATCACTGTCATGTATTCTACAGGAGGTGATCACAGAATGAATGTTTCGCATAGAGAAAAAATTATGCTTCTTGCTTTGTTGTTTGTAGCGGTTATTGCAGCAGGATATTATTTTGTTTTTGTTCCTACAATGGATAAGACCAATGAACTGAATTCTAGGCAGTTAGATGTTCAGGCACAAGCCGATGAAATACAAATTGAGTTGGCTTCATTTCCAAAGGTTCAGGAAGAAGTTCTTAGTTATGAGACAAGTTTGGTTGATATTTCTGCCAAATTTTATCCGGAAATTATTCAGGAAAAGTTGATGCTTCAGGTGGATGATTTTATTCAGCAATCTGGAATAGTGGCATCTGTTTTCTCATATTCGACTCAACAAGGTTTAACTGTTACAAACTATCAGTCAACAGAACAAAAACCAACAGAAATAAATTCTCAAGATGAACCAGATGTTTCACAAGCCGCTGCTGCGGATTCAACAAATGAAATACAAGCTGTTGAGACGATTATTGCTGACGCAGGTGTTTTTAGTGTAAATATGCAGTTTAGTGGTTCATCCGATCAACTGAGAGAGTTTATAAAACTTGTGGAGGAGTCAGGCAGAGCTGTCAGGTTGAGTGATTTAACATATCAAGTTGAATATACTGAAACAGAGACAGCGACCTCAGAAAATCCTGTTTCTACTGATACAGAGCAAGCAGAAGAAACAATTGACGATGATGCGGATACCGAGGTGACGACTCCTGACTTGCCTGATGTGCCATCTTCAACATCGGTTCAATCAGTTGCTTCCGGAATTAAAGGAAGTTTTATAATTAATTTCTATTCAATAGACAAGGTTTTTGATCAGGATGCAGATTACTATAAATGGTGAATGTGTCTTGCGAAAGTAGTTTCACTATTATTATTCAGTGGCATAAGTGAGTAATCAGCGATATGGAGGAAGCTGTTTTGATTGAAAGTATAATTGGATTCATACGAGAAATACCAGAAGCGCTGATTTATGATGCGGGCTTAATCATTATGCTCGCTGTCGGTTTTCTGGCAATTATCGTTCTTGAGTTGTGGTTTTCATTGAATTATTCAGTAAATACCACTAAATTGTCAAAACAGCTGGACGCAGAGAAACTAAGAGATAAGGAAGATTTCGAAAGAGTTTCTAGATTAGTAGATTCATCTTCTATTCAGATAACAGCAGATTATTGGTATAAGAACATTACTGTTAATCCGTCAGAAAAATTTGAAGTGGCGTGGAAGAGAACTGACCATTTATTGTTGGCACAAGCTGCTGTTGCAAATTTAGGTTATAAAACTAAAGCACGTTATGTACCTAGCATCATTATACTTTTTTCAATTCTTACAAGTGCGTTGGGGGCTTTTGTTCATATCACACAAGCTGATAATCCACAGATTGCAGATGCTTGGAAAAATGGTTGGCAAAGGACGATAATTCTCTTAATTGTCGGGATTATTGTTTCTGTATTATTCGTGATTATTGATGCTTTGTTGACCACAAATGCAGTTAAAAAAACCAGACTTCTTTTCGACATTAGTTCAGATATTATGCCAACTATCGGCGATGAGGATTGGCGTTTTATGCATTTGCATGAAATTAAAATTACCAATAGTAGGATATCATCATTGGAGGACCGTTTAGTGGAGACTCTTGTCAAGGCTGGTGATGAACATCTGTTTCCAGGACTTATCAATAGTTATAAAATGGCACTGGAGGAGCATCTTGTTCCGGAGATTGCAGAATTGAGGATTTCAACAGAACAATATTCTGCAAAAGTTTTACAGTTACAACAAACTGGTATGGCTGAACTGGCTGATAGTTTCTATAATAAGCTATCGACTAATATTGATGTCCAGCTCGAGAGACAGTCCTCTACGATTGAGAAGCTTAACCATATGCAGCAAGTAGGAGCGGAGCGTCTTGAACTTATTATGTCGCGTTCAAACGATAACCTGTCTATGCAGCGGGATTTAAATGAACATGCATTGCAGACAATAGAAGGCATAACAGCATCACAAAGTTCGTTGGCTGAGGCAGCAGAGCGGCTTGCTTCCGGTATGCGCAGCGCAGGAGAATTAGCTGATGGAATGCAAGCTCTCCTGCAGGCTGATCGCGAATTACTTTCTGTGTTGGCGACGGACAGAGAAGAGATGCAGCGTCTAAATGATGGTTATTATGAGAAAATGAATAATCAGATTTTGCAGCTGCAAGATGACTTGAACTCAGAGATTACTAGTTTGCTCAGTAGATTTACCGATATTTACTCGGTTACCTTCGAAAATATCGAAGAGCAGACAGGCGGTCTGATTGAGAACTTCGAAAATCAGACTCGTTCCCTAATGGAGAGTTTGGATTCTCAGATTAGAGATTTGACTTTCTTAACCAAGGATGTTACTGCTGAAATTGCTGATCTCAATAAGAATCTGAAAGAGTCTACATTAGAGTATTCTAACGGAATTGAAAGCTCGCTTAATGGACATCTGTCAAGTCTTGATACAAACGTAAATGAACTGATGAGTAAACTTGCTTCGACAACTGAACTTATTCGTGAATCTGTAGATGATCTGCCGGCTGCTGTTTTACTTGCGCGTATGTCGATCGAGGGTGGCTCTGATCGATCAAATAATGGCAAATAGTTATATGAGGGTGAGTAATGGTTGACAATAATAGCAGAGGCTATGATAGGAGCAATATAGGACAATTTTCATATCTCATGATTGGCGCTGCTGCGTTGATTCTTGTGATATTGCTAATTGCAGGTGGTGTGAGCGGCTTTTTCAATTCGCCCGATAGTCCTATAGAAGCTACAACTACTACTGAGGTCGATATTACTGAAAAAGAACAGAATGAACTTATTGATGAGTTAAGTGAAGAAATAGTTGATCTTGAGAACAAGCTTAGTGATGCTAATGAAGAGATTGCAGCATTAAGATCAAGCTCTGATATATCATCTGAAGTTTTTGAACAGTTAAGGCAGAGTGTTGAGCAAGCAGGTAATCCTACGATGATCTACAACGGAATCATCGACAAATTGGCCGAAGTCGGAATATCCTGCTCAATCAACCCTGAAACAAACAGTTTACGTTTCGATGATAAATTGTTATTCGCATCAAGTAGTGCTAGTTTAATAGATTCAGACCAAGAATTTCTTAATGATCTGTTACCTCTGATTCTCAGCGAAATTGAGTCTTCTGGTCAATCAGGCAGTATTGAGCAGATAATCTTCGCTGGTTATGCCGACGATGGCGGTTCCCTTACACTTAATCTTGAGTTGTCGCAAAATCGTGCTGAGGCCGTTTTGAATTATTTGCTGCAGGCAAATTTGATTACACTTGCTTCGGGAGATGATGATAGCTTCGCTTATGCTTTTGCCGGTATGGCTGATCAGCGCCCAATACTTAGTGAAGGAGTAATTAACCGGGATTTGAGCAGAAGAGTCGAAATTGCAATTATCCTCGATAACAGAAATATTGGTGAGATGGTTTTTGGCAATGAATGAGCAAATTATAGAACAGGATTGTCATAGCTTCAATGAAAACAATCAGGGATGGATTGAACAAGTCGCAGCCGAAACACATCTTCTTGAGTCAGATTATGACATTCATCTTTATTCTTTGATGCTTCCTGTGAGCCGCCTTGTGTATATTCTGAATGGTAT